>CAZPSS010000047.1:0-8017 GCA_964589565.1 uncultured Planctomycetia bacterium | reverse complement strand
AATCACCAAAATTGTCTATCTTAATTTTGCCAACGTCGTCCAGCTTAAAGAAACGCTAACTAAAATGCTTTCTGATAGAGGCTCCATTGAAACAGATGTAAGGACCAACGGTATGCTCATAACCGATATCCCGGCTAAGGTTGAAGAAGCAGAGAAAGTGGCCAGAAAATTAGACACGCGCACCCCGCAGGTGTTAATTGAAGCAATGCTGGTTGATGTAAAGTTGACTAAGGGTGATGAATTAGGCATAAACTGGAAGATTTTTGATTATTTTGGGGGCGATGTGAATCAAGAGGGCCGCAGTGACTTACCAGATTATATCGAGCAACCCAGCGTTATGAATATAGCTAATGAGGCAATTAAGTTTGGCTGGATACAGAGAATAGGCCAGTATAAGATAGACGGCCTTATTAAGGCCTGGATGGAAGACAAAAAGGCTAATATCCTGGCCAGCCCTAAGATTGTTACTCTGGACAATCAAACTGCCAGAATTGAAATTAAATCCCAAGCGCCCTACACGAAAGTTACTGAAAGCGCCGAAGGCGGCTCCTCAAGCAGCACGCAATTTAAAGATGTGACAACAGGCCTTGAAGTTACCCCCCACATTAGCAAAGAAGGCTTCATCTCTATGAATATTAAGCCAAAGCAGGAATTTATCGAAGCCTATATCGGCGCCACCAACGAGCCTCAAATCGGTTCGCGCAGCGCAGAGACTAATGTTTTGGTTGAAGACGGCCAAACTATTGTTATTGGAGGTTTAAGGAAGATTGAAGATACCGCCACTATTACTAAAGTCCCTATTTTAGGAGATATACCTATCCTGGGAAATTTTTTCCGCAAGAAAATTAAGGCGAAGGTTAACACAGAAATGGTAATGTTTGTCACCCCTCATATTATAACCAGTCCTGAATTGACCGATGAAGAAACAGATAGATATGAAATGCTCGATATAGCCAGGGATAAATTTTTAAAAGAGCAGGGGAAAAAAAGGGAAAAAAGATTAAAAGGAAAAAGAAAGCAAGCTATGCTTATTGAGATTGAACCGGAGATTAGCGAAGAAATAGTTATACCGGAAGTAGTTGCATCGCCGATAATGGAAGAAAGAAAAGTAGAAGAAGTGAAGGTAGAAATAGAGCAAGATTCAGAAGAGGGCCCAGGCTATATCTATGCATGGTAAACGGAGCGCATCGAAAGATGAAAAAGTTTTTTAGAAAAAAAGTGGAGAACGCAGTCGGCTTAGACATCGGCAGCCACTATGTAAAGCTTTGCGAATTAACAAAAAGGCAGGATAAGCATTACTTAAATGCCTTCGGCATTGAACGTTTAGCCGACACTTCCAGCGAAGCCAGGATTGCGGCGATAAAAAAGTTAACTCAAGAAAACCATATAGGCACCAATAAAGTTAATATCTCCGTATGCGGCCCTTCCGTAATCGTAAGATATATTTTGTTTCCCCATATGACAAAAGCGCAGCTGGAAAGCGCTATAAGATATGAGGCGGAGAAGTACATTCCTTTTAATATTGAAGAGGTAATCTTAAATACCCCTATTTTAGAAGAAAAGAGAGAAGACAACAAAATAAGAGCCCTTATTGTAGCGGCTAAAAAAACGTTTGTCGAAGACTATCTTAAGGTTGTAGAAACTTGCGGGCTTGAATGTCAGCTAATCGACGTAGATTCCTTTGCTTTAATAAATTCGTTTTTGCTTAACAACCCTAATGAGCGAAGCCGGGACATAGTAGCCCTTTTGCACATCGGCAGCAATTTCACCAATATTAACATATTAAAAGATAAGGTTTCTCACTTTATGAGGGACATCACTGTGGGCGGCCGCGATTTAACCAAAATGATTGCTGAGAAACTAGATATAGATGAAGCTTCTGCCGAAAACCTAAAATGTAATCCCGGGGATAGAGAAGAGGAAATTCTTTCTATTATCAATCCCGCCTTAACTAATCTCCTGGGAGAGATTAGCCTATCTTTCAGTTACTATGAAGACCAGCTGGAGCGCGGTATTGATAAGGTGTTTTTAAGCGGAGGCAGCTCTAAATTAAAGAATCTGGTCCAGTTTCTATCCAGCAACCTGGGTATGGAAGTAGCAATCTGGGACCCTACCGCTAAGTTGCAAATCAATCCGGCGTTGAATCAAGAAAGAGTAAGGTCTTCTTCGCCTATGCTGGCAGTTAGTATAGGGTTGGCCTTAAGTTCTCCTGTGTAGTTGCCCAATTTATTGGGCAGGCCGATACCCCTTTGGGGCACAAATAAATCGGCAGACTACAATTACGGTATACTACAATGATAGAGATTGACCTTTTACCTTTGGAGTTGCGGGAAAAAAAGAGAATTCCTTTTGAGCGAATTTTTAAAAGGAAAATGCTCTTTGCAGTCTTGGGTTCTTTGGTCTTATCTTATTTGCTTCTCCATGCAGTAACTGTTGTAACCACAAAAAGATTAAGTACGCTTAAAAGGAACTGGCAGGGCCTTTCTTCTAAAAAGGCGCAGATTGACCGGTTAAAGGCCCGGCTTGCCGGGGCTAGCGAGAAGATTCCTTTAATTGAGCAGTTAATCAGCAACAGGGTCCTGTGGTCTAAAAAAATGAATGAAGTGAGCGATTTGATAACCGGCGGTATATGGCTGAATGAAATCAGCATTAAGAAGCAAAAAATACAAACCTCGGGTGAACTTTCAGAATCTTTGATAATACAGGGGAGCGCAGCTTCGCGGACAAAAGACGAACCGGCGCTAATCGGCAGATTTATGCAAAACTTAAAAAATGACTCATCTTTTTCGGCGCATTTCGCCGAAATTGAATTGGGCCCGATTAAAGAAAGGCAAATTTCGCAAACAGAAGTTATGGATTTTATTTTAATTTGCCGGTTTAAACCAGACAAAGTTCAAACGCAATGAGGTATAATAAACGATGAATAAGCGTGCATTTACCCTTATGGAGTTGATGATCGGGGCAGCAGTTTTGGCCATCGCTTTATTGGGCCTTTTGGGAGTATTTACAGGCTGCTTCGGACTGAATGAATCGGCAGGAAATCTGACTATTGCCATAAGCCACGCCCGCTGTGTAATGGAAGAGATTCGCGATCGCAACATTCCTTCTATTGTTACCGCAGAGGATTGGACTGCCTGGGCACAAGCAGACCCTCCAGCTGGTGGAGGGTGCAATAGCTTGGATGGCGAAAGTATAAATGTGTCATATCCTTCCGGAATAGCGGCAAACCCTTTAGAGATTGTGATTACTGTCTGTTGGCGAGAAAAGGGTAGCCGAATAATGGGCGAAGACAGCAATCTAAACGGAAGTTTGGATGCAGGAGAAGATGACAATGGAAACAATAGATTAGATTCCCCTGCCCAGCTGGTAACTTTGCTCGCGGAGAGGTAACCGATGAAGGGATTTACGTTAGTTGAATTGCTGGTGGTTGTGCTTATTTTCTCTATTATCTCGGCTGCGATATTTGGGGTTTTGACTATAGGCAGGCAGTCCTTTCAAATAGGCGCTACTCAGGTAGAAGTCCAACAGGAAGCAAGAAAGGCAATGGATAGGATGATAAGAGAATTGCGGGGAGCCAGCTCTATCGACCAGGGCACCTTTACTGCTGGAGTTAGTGATGATATTATCAGGTTTACATTAGAAGGGCAAGTGATAGAATTTGCGGTTGTTAGTGGAAACCAATTACAAAGAACCGCTGCAGGAACAACTACCATTCTAGCTAATAACATTGAGGATATCCAATTTGAGCTCTTTGGAGGTAATATAGTCTATCTCACTTTGACAACTCAGAAAAGTACTATATTTGGTCACCCTGTAGAAGTGGTTTTAAATTCACAGGTTGTATTGAGAAATTAACGGAGGGGCTATAAGTGATACTTAAAAAAAGTAAAGGATTTATTCTTATCGCTTCCTATATGATAATTGTGGTTTTCATAATCTTAGGAGTTGCTTTTCTTTCCAAAAGTGTTAGCGAAAAAAGGATTGCCGAACGAGAGAGAAACTTTGTTCAATCCTTGTATTTGGCTGAGGCCGGAATAGATTATGGCCTCACCGAACTAAGAGAAGGGAGTTCCCCGGGAAATAATTCTGATGCTTTGTCGGGAATTGGCAGTTATAGTTGCACTTGGAATCTGGTCTCAGGGGAAACAGCTAAGTGGGAGGTTATCTCAACAGGAACTGTAGGCGATTCCAACCGCACGCTTCGCGTTGAGCTTCAGGAAGATACCTTCGCCCGCTACCTCTATTTTACTGACGATGAACATTTTCGTTGGTTTGGGTGGAGGATTCCGGTTTGGTTTATTACCGGGGACTATTTAGGAGGACCTTTGCAAACCAATAGTCACCTGCACATATCCGGCAACCCGGTATTTGCTGACCCCAATTCCCATAAGCCGGTTAAGGCCGAAGATAACTTCATAACCTATATGAATGGAGGAAGCCCCATAGACAGTTCTGCTTCCTCTAATCCACCCAACGATAATCCTGATTTTCAAGACGGGATACAATTAGGTGCGCCGGAAGCCCCCTTCCCCAGTAAGGCTTTGGTTTTAAGAACAGAAGCAGTTCAGGAAGGATATCACTTTAATGCCTCGGGAGCAGAACCAGCGCAGATTGTGTTGAATAGCGACGGCACAATGACGGTTACTGATTCAACTCATACCAACGAAATTATGCCCTTGCCGGCTAACGGAGCAGTATTTGTTACCGGTGGCAACGTAGAAGTCTTCGGGACATTAAATGGGCAATTGAGTATCGGAACCAATCGAAATATCGTGATTACTGATGATATCATTTACAATAATGACCCGCGGGTCGATCCCCTTTCCACAGACACCCTGGGGTTAATTGCTGAGCGGGATGTAGTAATCAGCAAAGATGTCCCTTATCATGATTATAATGGAGATAGTCTGGGTGATCTAAAAATTGATGTCAGCACTATGGCCTTAGGTAATTCCTTTACTGTTGAAGAATGGTGGGTAGGGCCGGCAAAAGGCACGCTAATGGTCTATGGAGGAATTATTCAGGATTATCGAGGACCAGTGGGCACCTTTAATTCTAACACCAATACCAAGCTTAGTGGGTATAGTAAAGACTATCAATACGACCCAAGATTACTGGAAAATCCACCGCCATTCTATCCCACTACAGGGGATTATGTAGTCCTAACATGGGAGGAACAATAAAATGGTAAATGAAAAAGGGAAAACTATTGGATTAATAGTGGCTATTGTTTTAGCTCTAACCTTGTTAATAATTGCGATGATTATTAATACAGTGAGAAAGCAAAAAGAAAGGCCGGTTCCCGCAAAAATTGAGCTCAGAAAAAAGTCAATACTTAAACCAAAAACTGCGTTACCACAGATTGAAGATTTCGAAGAAAAAAAATATTTAACAGAAAAACATACTATAAAGCAAAAGTCGGAAGAAGAGAAGCCTGCGCTGATGAGATTAAAAGACCTTCCTTTAAAGAAGATTTCGCCGGAGGAAATTCTGGAAGAGAAAAAACAGGAGGGGGACTTAGAGATAAGTCCTAGTCCTGATGAGGTAAAAGAATTAAAAAGGAAAGGGTTAATAATTTTTTAGCTCACAAAGGGACATTTTCAGTGAAAAAGTTTGCAACTCTCTTTTTAAACAGGCCTGCAATAAACCTTACGGTTTCTATTCTGTTTATAGTGTTTTATCTGTTTTTATTTTTCCCTCCCAAGATAAAAAAGATTTTTCTTTTACTTCCTGAGGTGTCGCAATTGCAAGCAAAAATTGTAACTTTAGAAAAAGACTGGACAAATATCGATTCATTTAAGCAAAAAATTTCCCTGCTGAATAAAGAAATTGCTTACTATGAAAAACGATTGCCCGCTGAAAAAGAGATACCTGCCGTATTAGAATATCTGTCGGATTCAGCGAAAAAATTGGATGTTAGAATAACCGAGATTAAACCTGTTGGGCAAAGTCAAGACGAAGAACAAATATATTATAGCGTGCCCATTCTGGTAAAGGCTGAATGTGGATATCATCAGCTTGGCCGTTTTTTAAGCGAACTGGAAGGGGCAGATAGATTTATGAAAATAAGCGATATTAAACTAGAAGCGAGTTCTTATCAAATCAATAGTCTCGATGTCCAACTTATTGTAGTAACCTATGTAATGAAAAAATGAGAAACACAGATTACACAGATTTTAAAAGCAGATTACACAGATGTTCCGAAAAAAGGATTTGCCTGTTTATTTGGCTGGCATTATTCTTTCTTTCCTCATTTAGTTTTGCTTTTGGACAAACCCGGGAATCCTTTGTTTATAGCGACGGAAACAGGCGCGACCCCTTCATCCCCCTGGTGGATAAAGACGGCCGATATCTTTTAGGCGAGGAGGAACTTTATTCTTCTGATGAGCTTTATCTCTCGGGTATTTTGTGGGACCCGCAAGGCAAAAGTTCGTGCCTGATTAACAACCAGATAGTAAGAGTGGGAGAGTCTGTCTATGGATTTATGATAAAGAACATTTCTAAAGACAGCGTTACGGTTTCCAAAGAGGGAAAAGAATATATCATAAGAGTATCTACGGAAGGAGAACTATAATGAACGTAAAACTATGGATAATATGTATTCTCCTGTTGAGCTGCAGCGCAGCTTCGGCGCAAGAAGAATCACAATCCGCGCAAAGCCCGCCCCGTTCCAAATTGCAAGCTGACATAGCAACAAAGGATTTGGAACGGGGCAATATCACTGTAGATTTTAAAGACGCTGATATCCATGATGTATTAAAAATCATTTCCTATAAAAGCGGGGTTAATATAGTGGCCGGCAAAGATGTAACGGGCCTTGTAGGCATAAGACTGGTGAATGTGCCCTGGGAACGCGCCTTAGATGTCATTTTGAAAAACAACGGCTTTGTCTATGAGCGGGACAAAGACATTATCAGAGTAACCACGGTGGAGAACCTAAGCAAAGAAGAGCTGGCTACGGAAATATTCATTCTTAATTATGCAAAGGCTCAGGCCATTAGCGAGGCGATTAGAGAAATACTCTCCGACAGAGGGAAGATAAAGTTTGATCAGCGAACCAATCAGGTAGTCGTTACCGATGTCCCCGCAAATCTGTATAAAATTAGCAAGGTTATCGAAAAACTGGATAAAAGAACTCTTCAGGTAATGATCGAAATCAAAATTATTGAAACAGTCCTGGATGACGACGAAAAACTGGGCATTGACTGGACTCTGCAGAGTTCGGTAACAGGCGCAGCCCGCCCCTTTACCGGCCCTTTTGCCTTTGGCAAGACCTACGGGAAGACAGGCAAAGAGTACTTTCCTAAAGTAGATACCTCAACAAGTGATTTTACAGGCAGTGAAGAACAAGGATTTCCCTATGCCGTAAAATCAGATTTTACCTTCGGCACCTTGAGTTTTGCGCAATTGCAGGCCGCGCTTGAGATTTTAAAATCGCGTTCTGATGCAAAAACGCTTTCCAACCCCAAAATCGTTACCTTGAATAATAAAGAAGCGATAATCCATGTGGGCGAGGACTATAATATTCCTCTATATGAAAGGAATACCTCAACCGGGCAGATGGAAATTACCGGTTATCAGGCCCAAAAGATAGGCGTAAAACTAACCGTAACCCCCTATATAAATGACCAGCAAGAGATTGTGGTGGACTTGCATCCGGAAGTCAGCTCCTTCCTGCGCTTTGACGACTACGGGAATGTTAAAGCCCCGGTCTTTTCCACCCGCGAGACCACCACTCAGATAATGATAAAAGACGGAGAGACTATAGCTATCGGCGGACTAATCAAGGAAAGGACAGTAGATTATGTGAAGAAAGTCCCTCTTCTGGGCGATTTGCCCCTGCTTAAATATATATTCAGTAAAACGACAAAAACGGTCGATACAACCGATTTGATGATTTTTGTTACTGTCCGGCTTTTAGACTCGCAGGCCCATCAACAGGCAAAAATTAGCGAGGAATAACAAGAAAATCGCTTTCAGCGATAACTCTAAGAAGCGATTTTCGAAGTGGTATCCG
>CAZPSS010000046.1:0-8182 GCA_964589565.1 uncultured Planctomycetia bacterium | reverse complement strand
TTCGCAAGGTTCGCAATGACGCGTTAAAAGTGCCCATAATATTTTACACTATCTTTGGGATTTTGGGGATTGAGGGTAGAATAATCTTGTCTTTTGGATTGATATTTGTTATTATCAGGCGGAAGGCTTAAAGGAGTTGAGAGGTAATAAGTTGGGCAAGCCGGTAAAAAGATATATCTACATCGTAATCGCCTTTTTATTAGTCTGTGTATCCCTGATACTTTTACGGGAAAGAAAAGGTTATAATGTCCTGCTCATTACCATTGATAGCCTTAAACCCGGCCATCTGGGCTGTTATGGTTACGGGCGAAACACCAGTCCCAATTTAGATAAAATCGCCCGTGAAGGCGTGCTTTTTACCCAGGCCTATAGCACAGCCGGCTGGACCCTGCCCGGCCTGGCTTCCCTTCTAAGCTCTCAATACCCCTCGGTTCACGGTATCCAGAGAAGGGATGATACCACCCTTGCGGATATACCCACCTTTGCCCGGCTCCTGAAGCAGCGCGGCTACCACACCCCGGGGGCGTGCTTTCTGCTTACTATGCCGGAGTTCGTTAATCTGGGCTTTGATATACTTAAGGATGCGCCCCTGGCTGACGATGATAAGGCGCTCATTAGCCGGCTGAAAGAAATTAAAGATAAGAAGTTCTTCCTGTGGCATCACTATACCATACCGCACCTTCCTTATAACCCTCCCCCATCATATCTGGCTAAGTTCTGCCCTCAAGACCTCATTGATAAAGAGGATTCCCGCTGGATGAAGGAGATACAGTCTGTGCCGATTATCCGCAAGGACACGGTAGCAAACCAGGGCGGGCTGGGCTTTGGCCGGCAAGAGAAAGAAAAGGTAATCTCCCTTTACGACGGGGATGTCTCTTATCTGGACTCTATATTAGGCGGGCTTATGGATGAGTTAAGCTCTCTTAATCTTGAGGATAACACTATTCTTATCATCACTGCCGACCACGGAGAGGAGCTCTTTGAGCACGGCTTCCTCGGCCATTCTTCTACCTCATTAAACAGCTCCCTTTATAACGAGCAGTTACACATTCCCCTGATAATAAGGTTCCCCTCCGGGATATATAGCGATAAAAAGGTAACGCTTAAGACGAGCCTTGTTGATGTCTTACCCACTGTCTTAGATTATCTGGGCATAGAAAGGCCGCAGTATCTGCAGGGGATTTCTCTAATGCCCTTTATCAAAAATCCTGCCTTAAACCCGCAGAGGCCTATCTTCGCCGAGGCCTCTGTCTCCGGCTATCAGACACCGCAAGGGATAGAGCCCATCTGGCAAAAGGCGCTAATCTCTGAAGGGTGGAAGTTAATCTCAAAGAAGGATGGCGATGCGCTTTCCTATGAGCTCTATAACCTGAATAGCGACCCGCAAGAGACAACCAACCTTATCGATGAAGAAACCGAGAGGGCCTTGAAACTGAAGATGCGCCTGGGGCAATGGACACTTTCCAATGAAATGTTGAGGGCAAGGTTAAGCGATGGAGAAAAGGAAGAAGAGCTTCACGCTCAATTCGCCGGGCAAACCCCAATCATCCTCAAGCCGGCGGAAAAAGAGGCCCTGGATTTTAACCTCAATAATGCTCAAGTATCCCTTGAGTGGACAGGTAACAAGGAAGAAAGATATGTCGTGGAATATAGCGCAGGCGAGGGCGACAGACACCTTGCCGGAACATTCGAGATAAACGATAATTCAAAGACATTCGGCCCTATTTACAAAGAGACCTGGGGCCTCTTAAATAACTTCAACCCCTTTAGAATCAGGGTAAGGCGCTATCGCGGCGCTCAATGGAGTGAATGGAGAGAGTTTTATTTCCCCGCCCAGCGCTCTGCCCTGGACGAACTGTTGGCCCCGCTTAATCTTCACCAGGGAGATTTAGGTATTGAGTTTACCTCTCTGCCTGAAAACGAATTTTTGCTCAAGAAGACAATAGGGTTTCTGCAAAGGCCGTTGTCTCTTCCCCGCTACATCTCTTCCCTTTCTGCCGAGCTGGAAAAAGGCGCAGGTTCTTTAGAGCAGCAGATTAGAAATGCTGCCCGCCATCTGGAACTGGCCCCTGCCCCCTACATCCAGGATAATGTAACCGCGCAACTTACCCCGGAACTAATTCAGCAAATAAACGGGCGGCTCAAGGATACAGAGACAAGCAAGGCCCTCCTTGAGCTTCTAACAGGGATAGTCGAAGCCCGCGCTCAGCTGAACCGCTCTCTTGACCGCCTTTCCGACGAGGAATTGCAGCTGCTTCATCAGCACCTTTGTCTGGGCCTGCTTGCAGACTATAAGGCCCCGGGCAAACTTTCCAAATGGCAGCTGCAATGGTTTACGGAAGATTTGCTGCTCACCGCCGGTAAGGTTGACCTTCAAGGCATCCTGGGCGCGGGGATGCGGCTAGCTAAGGCAATAGATTCTTATTTGCAGAAGCCCGGCCGGATTACAGGAGATACCGTCCTCCGGCTTCAATCGGACGCCGGGCAGGTTATCGTCGGAGGTTCCGGCGATAATGAATATTATTTAGAAGATGCGGCATTAATCATCGACCCGGGCGGAAATGATAAATACTTCCTGCGCAATCCCCTGAAGAAACAAGTCTGCGTCATCATAGATTATGAAGGCAACGATGAATATATCTCCGGCGCAGACTTCAGTCAGGCCGGGGTGAGCTTCGGCCTCTCCTTCCTGATTGATAAAAAGGGCGATGATACCTACCGGGGTAAGAATTTTTCTCAAGGGTGCGCTGTATTTGGCGTCGGTATATTGCTGGATGAAGAAGGCAGCGATACCTACAGCGCAGATACAATGGTCCAAGGCGCCGCTGCCTTTGGCATAGGGCTGTTAGTTGACCTTAGCGGTAATGATAAATATACCGGCGCCTTGATGGCCCAGGGTTTTGGGTCTACCAAAGGCCTGGGAGGGATTGTGGAACTGCAAGGGGATGATGCCTATCTTTCAGGAAACAGATATCCCGATATGCGCGAGTCGGAAGAGGCCTTTCGCTGTTCCTCCCAGGGCTTTGGTTATGGGTTGAGGAACTATTCCGCCGGGGGCATTGGTATCTTGGCAGATTATCACGGTAACGATACCTACGAGGCCAGCTACTTTGCTCAGGGCGCAAGTTACTGGCTTTCCCTGGGGATACTATATGACCGCCAGGGTAACGACTGCTATAAGGCCCGCAGATACTCTCAAGGAGCAGGGATTCATCTTAGCGCAGGGTGTCTCCTGGACTGTTCAGGTGATGATAGTTACCTCTCCTGGGGCGTCTCCCAGGGCTGCGGGCACGATTATTCGCCGGGACTGCTTATGGATATGCAGGGCGATGACCGCTATGTCTCTAACTGGCTCTCTCAAGGGGCGGGCAGTCAAAGCGGGATGGGCCTATTAGTGGACATAGAAGGCGACGACTCCTACCAGGGCCAGTCAAACACCCAGGGCATTGGTGTGTATGATGATTTAAGGGACTACAATAGCCTGGGCCTTTTGCTTGAGCTTCAAGGCCGGGATAGTTATTCTTCCCCGCACCGCGAAGGCTCTTTCTGGCAGGCCGGCGCTTATGGCGGGGGGGTCGATGCGGAAGAGGCCGGGTTGAAGCTGGCCAGGGAATTAGGCAGTATTGAGATTAAAGATAGTCTTTTAGAAGTGGAGGAGTCTCAAAGTCCAAGAGAACTTCCCCCTATAATAGCAGAGCTGGAAAGAAATATCCCAAGTGAAAAGATTAAGGACGAGATTGCTGATGCCCTCTCTAAAGGCGGCCCGCAAATAATAGAGTTACTGCTGGGCTATATTGACATTAAAGATACTATTACGGCAAGAACTGTAGAAGATGCCCTAAAAAATATGGGCAAACCCGCAGCGATTAAACTATGCAAGCTCTTGAAAGAGCAAGAGTTCTCTCCGAGGAAAACCGGCTCTATCCTCTATGTCCTCGGCGAGCTCAAAGAGGAAGATTCGCTGGCTACCTTTCTTGAATATCTCTCCAGCGATAAGGCCAAGCTACGCTTAATGTCTGCCCGGGGGATAAAAAATCTCAAGACCAGGCCGCCTCTGGAAAAGGTCCTGCCTCTGACTGAGGAGAAATCAGCAAAGATACGGAAATTCGCTGCTGAGATTCTGGGTAAGTTCGCAGGAAATGAGCAGGCGCATAATGTCTTATTACGCCTGCTTAAAGACGATAACTTCAATGTCCGCCTGGCAGCCGGCGAAGCCCTAAAAAAATAGGTATTGCCCTTTTATTTTCAGACCGCTTCTATGGTTGAAGGCGGTTTTCTGGTTATGTTATAGGTAACGCTTACCGCTCCCGGGATTTCTTCTGTTATTCTTGCGGCTAATTTCTCTAAAATATCATAGGAAAGCTGTGTAGGTGTGCCCGTTAAGGCATCTTTGCTTTCCCAGCATCTTAGCTCTATCTGCAGGCCGTAATCTCTTTTTCCCTCTCTTATTCCGGTAACTTTATCTTCATGCAAGATTGCCAGATACTGAAATGCTCCTGTATGAGATAATATCTCTTCCACAATTTTAGTGGCCGCTCGGACGGTCTCTACCCTTTCCGGCGTAACTTCTCCGATTACCCGCGCGGCCAACGCCGGCCCCGGAAAAGGCGGCCGGTTACATAACTCTTCGGGAAGTTGTAAAGACCTGGCCAGCTCTCTTACCCCTGTTTTTCTCAGCTGAATTAAAGGCTCGATAACTTTATACCCGAATTGCCGCTCTGTATCAATTCCCAATTGCGCAAGGATGTTGTGCTGGCGTTTAATCCCGGCAATGGTCTCTTCTACATCCGTATAAATCGTGCCCTGAAGAAGATGCTTTGCGCCGCTTTCCTTTACCAGCCGGCCAAAAACATTTTTGTAAAATGTCCGGGTGATGGCTTCCCTTTTCTCTTCCGGATCCTTCAGGCCCGCCAGCGCCCCAAAGAATTCTCCCCGGGCATCAATTATTTCCACAGGCACACCCAACTTTTTAAACAACGCAACAACCCCTTGCGGCTCATCCCGGCGCATCAAACCGTTCTCTATGAAATATGTTTTTAGCCTGCGGCCTAAGGCCTTATGGCTTAACATAGTCACTGTCGAAGAATCGACGCCGCCGGATAACGCGTTAACGGCTAAACCATCGCCAACGGCCGAAGAAATCTCTTTCACCTTTTGCTCTATGAATTCTTTGGGCCGCAAATCCTCTATTTTTATTTCTTTAATCTCCATATCAGGCTCCTTTTCTTATTTTTACGCTCCAGTTAAGGCCAAAATCATATACTTTCATAGCTTTTTGTTTGTATTTAGGGCAGTTATATGATACCATAACACTAGTGTGAATAAAACAAGAAAATTGCCTTTGGCAATTTTCGTAGTGGTATCCGCTATATGCTTCCCTATACCATAAAAAATAAAATAGAAAAAAGTCTCTCAAAATTCATCCGGGATTTAGACAAATCCTACTCCTTAAATAAAATATCGCCTCTTTTGTCCAAGAGCATAAAAGAGTTTGCGGCCGGAAAAGGCAAAAGGGTGCGCCCCGTCCTCTTCGTTATCGGCTATCTGGGCTTTGCTAAAGCCGCCGCCGCCAATCTTTACAAAACCGCCCTCTCTTTTGAGCTCCTTCACGATTTTTTGCTTGTGCACGACGACATAGTGGATAAATCAGCCACAAGAAGGGGCAAGCCCTCAATGCATAAGATGTTCGATAATTATTTAAAAAGAGCTAAAAATATTAAATTCAACGGCCAGGATTTGGCCATTGTAGCCGGTGATGTTATATATGCTATAGCTATAGATACTTTCTTATCAATAAAAGAAAATATGAAGCGCAAAGAACAGGCGCTGAGAAAGTTTATTGAAGCGGCAATCTTTACGGGAACGGGAGAATTTATTGAGCTTTTAAGCGGGATAAAAGACGTAGAAAAGCTCGCCAAAGAGGATGTATACAGGATATATGACTACAAGACTGCCTGCTACAGCTTTGCTTCTCCTCTATCTTGCGGGGCAATACTCGCCGGCGCAAAGCAAGGCCAGGCGCAGCGGCTCCATCAATACGGGATATATTTAGGCAGGGCATTTCAGATTAAGGATGACATTTTAGGGATGTTCGGCGAGGAGAAGAAAACCGGAAAGCCATCTCTTACGGATTTGCAGGAAGCAAAAAAGACACTGCTTCTCTGGTATGCTTATAAAAATTTGAGCAAAGAAAACAGAATGAGCATCAAAAGGATTTTGGCAAAAACTAAGGTAAAAAGGCCGGATTTATTAAAAATGCGCGAGCTTATCAGCGCCTGCGGAGCTTTAGATTATGCCGAAAGAGAGATTGCCGGCTTTATAAGAAAAGCTCAAAGCTTAATTAAGTCTTCCCGAATGCGCAAGACCTACAAAACCCTCCTCGATAATTATTCCCGGGAATTGCTGAAATGAAAATCCACTTAGCCAAATCTTCGGGGTTTTGCTTCGGGGTAAGGAGAGCCCTGGAAATTGCTTTCAAGAAAATTGAATCGCAGGATAACGCCTATATGCTCGGGGACATTGTCCATAACGAGGACGTAGTAAGAGAAATAAAGAATGCCGGCATAAAAAAGATAAAGAGGCTGGCCAAAGGAAAAGGAAGAATTCTTTTAATACGCGCGCACGGCGCTCCCGCAAAAACCATTGAGAAGGCGCGCCGGCTCGGCTATAAGATTGCCGATGCCACCTGTCCGATGGTGAAGGAAATACACAAGATTGCCCGCGATATGGAACAGCGGGGCTATAAGATTATCGTTATCGGCGACAAAAAACATGATGAAGTGCAGGCGATTTGCGGCCAGATCAAAAGCAAGGCAATAGTAATCGACCGGCCGGGCATCCCCATTAAGGCAATTCAAAGAATAAAAAAGGCAGCGGTTGTGGTACAATCCACGCAAAATATTGAAAAAGTATTGGAAATAATAGCTCTCTTAAAACAGCGCATAAAAGAATTGAAATTTTTCAATACAATATGCAGGCCTACCCGAACAAAGCAAAAAGAGATAAAAAGATTGTCTGTCGAGAATGATGCAATGATTATTATCGGCTCAAAAAGCAGCGCCAATACAAGAAGGCTTTATGAGCTCTCAAAATCGCTGAACAGGCGCACTTATTGGGTGCAATCAAAAGAAGGAATAAGACAGCAGTGGTTTAAGGAGGTAAAAAATGCGGGGGTAGCTGCCGGGGCATCAACGCCCGATACCACTACCAAAGAGGTAATTAAGCAAATCCGCAAATATTCCTGAGCTTGTTTTTGAAGACTTTTGCCTTAAAGCTGCTCCACAAATTCCGCGATGCAAGAAACATATTTTTCCCTGGACTCCATGTAGGCAGTGTTGTGTCCTCCGAACAGTTCCTGAAAACGCTTGGGCTCTGCGGCGGCATTGTAAAGTTGCTCACTTAAAGCAAAAGGGACTATTTCATCGTTTTTACTGTGGATAAATAATTTCGGCGCAGCGATTTTCCTGATTTTTGCCAGGGAATTATAACTGTCGGAGAAAAGAAATGCCGGTAAAAATGGGTAAATCCTCCTGGCCATATCCCTTCCTTTCGTGAATGCGCCCTCGGCAATCAGCGCTCCTGCCTTTTTCTCTGCGGCAAGATGAATAACTGCCGCGCAACCGAGAGACTCCCCATACAATATAATATGTTCGGGCCTGACCTTGCGTTCATTAACTAAATAATCGTATCCTGCTTCTGCATCAAGGTAGATGCCGGCCTCCGAAGGCCTTCCGCGGCTTCTGCCGTATCCTCTATAGTCAATGATAAATATGTTTAAATGCGCCTCGCGAAGTAATGTTATCTTTTCCAACCTGTGTCCGATATTGCCGGCATTCCCGTGGCAGAATAATAGTGTAAATTTTGCCTTATTGTCGGGAATAAACCAACCGTTTATTTCAATATTGTCTTCTGTCTTTATGTAAACATCCTCAAAAGAAAGCCCTTCAAACCCGGGGGTAAATTCAATCTCTTTCATAGGGTAGAATAGAACGCGGTTTTCGATGTATTTAACATACCCTACAGCAAACGCTATGAATATTAGTATATATACTACGGTTTTAACCATTGTCTCCTTGCGCTCCAACCTGCCAACAGTATTATACTTCCAAAAACGAAAAATCTCAACAATTAAAAGAGAGTTTGCAAAATCCCCAAAATCATATTATAATATCATTGATGAAAA
>CAZPSS010000045.1:0-8243 GCA_964589565.1 uncultured Planctomycetia bacterium | reverse complement strand
CGGCGAAAATGGCAGCAAGCGCAGGCTGACGCAAAACGAGAGAAATTTGCCGAATTATCTTTTGGAGCGTGCAGAAGCGCCTCAACCACAAACAGTAAAACCTGCCCCGGCGCAGGATGAGCCTGTCGAGACAGGGGCCGCTGGAGTTAGCGGGACAGGGAAAGTCAAGGTGGTTAACTACATGCAGACGCACTGCCAGACGCACCGCTTGCATGGCGCGAACAAAAGAGCGTTTATCAAAACGTGCGCAGAAAAATGTGCTGTGCCTGCCGAACTTGTGGCACAAGTTATGTTTGAGGCAAATATAGGGACTGAACTAATCAGCGGGCAATGGTGCCTTTATACATTAGTAGACATAGAGGAGCGTTTGGAGAAGTTAAAGCGGCAGTATCTTGATGAAGATGTAAAGCTTAAGTCTGCTCATACAGCCGCCGCAGCTGGCGAGGCGCAGGGAGAGCCCGCCCCCCAGGCAAAGGCCGCTGGAGGTGATGAGGAGTCCGAGCAAACAGGCGCAGATCAGACAGATGAAGAACAACCAACCGAGCCTGACAAAGAAGCAGCTGCTGTATTAAAGCAGCTTTTGACGTTGCACAAAGAAGGGTACGAATCTGTAGATGCAAAGGACATAGTAAACAAATTGTTAAGCAAGGGAGGAGTAATACTTACAGCTGGCAGGGTAGAAGAAGTCCTTAAAACCTGGTTAGGACAACAATGTCCTATAACTTTCACCTATGAATGCCTTAATCAGATACAAACTATTCTTATGCGCAGTGAAGAATAGAAAAAGCGCCCTGCAGCAGCATATTAATAATGAATATAAGAGGCGCAAAGATGGAGCACTTCTTTATGTGCCAGATCTTGCCAGAACATATAACTTGCCAACTGAAGATATAGAAAAACAGCTTAAAGCTCGTGCCCCATTATGGCAACTTAGAAGAGTTGTCCTATCTGATAATACAGTGCTTTATTGTGGAAAGAATGCAGCGTCTAAGAAATCAAAGGTACACACAGGAAGCGGGCCAAGACAAAACAGCCGGAAAGAAAATAGAGCAAATATAACTGATCAGCAAACAGCTGAAGATGTGCGCAGGATACAAGATGAGATTGTTCAGGCAGCCACAGACTTGAACAGGCCAAGGCTGCTGTTTTCGATTAACTGGTATTACGAGTTGGCAAAAGGCCAATTAACCCCGCGGCAAATTAGAGGGATATTTGATGATGGCGTTCAGGTTAGCCCTGGTAACGTTTTATACTTTGAGCGTTTTGGCCATAATGATTATATTTTAGTCGGTAATATGTGTTTGGTTGAGGCTGTATTGAACAAGGCCGCAATATTAGGCATAGAGCTTACCAGAGAAGAGGCAGTGTCTTATTTTAGGACTTCGCAGGGCCAGAAGAGCCTGCGTAAGCAGATAGTAAAGATTGGCCGCAGGCAGAGAGTGGGTATGAATTTCTTAGATGCCTTGGAAAGGATGGAGCAACGCAGCTGTCCCATTAAGGCAAAAGAGCTCTTTGGCGCAGTTATAGCCGATAACTACCTTTCAGAAGTGCGCGGACTCCCTGCTTATGTTAAAGTCTGGCATGTAACAGCCAGCTCAAGAGATGGTTATCGTTCCATTGTTTCGTTATTAGCAGAAGGGGCAATCGGTTGCAATGACTTAGTTGGCTTTAGGCCCAAACATTCTGCAGGGTCTGTTCAAGGAGAAACGCCGGCAGATCTCAAGTACCGGGTCGAGGCTAAAGGTAGAGCTGTTTTTGCTAACAGGATGCCCGCCACAAACAGAACAGGTAGAGGCAAAAAAAGTAGAGCTGAACACTATCGGCATCTACGAGGAGACAGCCGTAAAGGTCTTCCAAAAGCGCTATTCAATGTAAGTAGTTTGGTTAATACGATAGCCGCACAGTTTGGCGTTAATGGCGCTGATCTTGCAACAACACAACAACTTGTCCAAAACTTATCCAATAGGAGGTGTCATTTTGCCTGGGCGGATGCTGCAATAGGCCTGATCTGCGCCAGGATGGTGGGTAATAAAACAGCAGAAAAAATGGCCTTGGCTGATTTAGCTGACTTAACTGTGAAAGGGCCTGTTTTGAGCCTTGAGGCAAGAAAGGCTGTGAAAGCCTGCCTTAAGTTTAAGTTAGCGATTGCCGTATTAACAACTCTTAGTTTTGCCTTGGTTGGTTCACAAGCCAGCATTTCAGGCGCTGAACTTGCTAAAGCAGGTTTGTTGGATCTTCCTCCGCCAGGCGCGGCTTTGGCGAATGTTTTAGATGTCACTTCACTATTTAATTTATTTGCAGAGTATTGGTGGATAGGGGCAATCGCATTATTTGTAGTATTTATATTGGGGCAAGCCGGGAAACAATCAGGGAAAGTCAGCCCTTATCAGGCATTAGCTCTTTTAAAAAGCAGCCAACGCTGTGAAAATGACCTAAGGGAGGTATTAAAAACACAATGCGCATTTACCAGGAACCGTTGGGATGCCTTGGCAGCGATTTTAGATATTTATTATCCCCAGCGCGCCGGCGCAAATTGTGTTTGCGCCAAGCAGTTAAATGAGGTTATTGCTGTAGTTCAGGAAAGTATTATTAATGCTGATACGCTGGATGAACAGGAGCGCTTAAGCCAGCTTGAATATATTTACATACTTAATAACAGGTTGGAAAAGTTTGAAGACCCCTACTTAGGTTTATTATTAGTTTATGCCAGCGGGCTGTTGGATTGCGCGCAATTTAAGCAGGCTCGGGAGGCCCTGGCCGATATTTTATGCTCTCAAGCGCTGACTGATACGCAGGGGGTTGAACTTGCGCCGAAATTTCCTGCTCTGCCCTCTGTTCAGCGCAGCTTTTTAAGGGATGTTTTAACAGGCTTAGGTGTTACTGCGCGCGTTATTATTCTGCCTCTGGCCTTGGGCGCTTTAATTATTCTTAGTGGCGGCTGGATGCCTAAAGAGGGAGTACCGAGCTGGTTAGGGGCGGCTGTATTTTTGGCAGCAGCTGTATTGGCATATGTCCTTGGTGTCCTTGGTACCGTTTTCCAAACCAATGATGCCAAGGGTATTAATCTAATCGGAGAAGTGTCCCCACGAGCTCAATTGACATGGGCAGAGAAAGAAATAATTAAAGCAAGAAGGACAATAAGGGCAGAAGGCCAAACAGAGAATTGGGCGTTTCTGTCTAATACTGAGCTCTGGGAATTTTTTGCTCCGCAAGAGCTTTTAGGCGCATGGACAACATATCACTGGATGACTGACAGCTCAAGAGCGCTCGGGGCGAAAGATAAAGATATTTTGATGCTCCCGGCTAATGGCAATCCCCCGTTTTTACTGACAAAATTAGGGCCAAGGACGGTTACCGTAGCCGATAAAGACCCAGTTACCATTGCCTGGTTGAAAGCGATGATTTTATAC
Organism: uncultured Planctomycetia bacterium; assembly: GCA_964589565.1. Lineage (GTDB taxonomy): Bacteria > Omnitrophota > Gorgyraeia > JAFGHF01 > JAFGHF01 > CAZPSS01. The sequence continues at coordinate 4,833 of CAZPSS010000045.1, read as the reverse complement.
GGCAATAGCCCAGAACTCCGGCCGTTATTGATGAGATATTATGGAAATAAGGAGGGCTTTAAAGAATCAATTGAGCGCGCTAGAAAGCTTAAACAAGATCGCGAGAAGATAATAGCGATATTACAGCGATATATTGCGGCAGGAACAGAGCCGCAGCCATTAAGCAATCTATCAGCGCAATTGACGGATGCGACGAAAAGGCTTCCTTTTGCCGACGACAGCTTTGACGTAGTACTCCTGCCTTGGTTATTTGGGGTGGCTTACGGGATTATGGCTAAAAAGAAGATTGCGGCCGCATTTAAAGAGTTAATCAGAATAGTCAGGGCCGGCGGCCGGATAGCGATTTATCCGACGCATTATTATGGCGGTAAATTTGCCGCCTATAGTGCTTCAGCGGAATTTTATCCGGGAAAAACATTGTCTTCAGAAGAATTAGCCAAGATAGCTTACAACGCGAAAGCGATTAGAAGCTTCTGGCCCGCAGATGATATTGACCCGGATCTTGGCGGCACCGTCTTTGAGGTAGAAGAGTTATCCTCAGTGGAATCCGCCGCAGCGGACGAGAATGAGGCACAGTTATATCACGCCCCGGTACTTTTGGATTTGGAGAGGATAAAGGAGCGCGTGCCTGACTTATACGAAAGATACGAAGGGCCTGAAGCAGCGCAGACGCAATATTCTGAAGTAAGCTTTAGGCGCAATAAAAAAGGTTATATTACTGGGATTAAATTGCCGGATGCTAAAGCCATGGGCCTAACAATTAAGCAAAAACAGACATTGCAACTATTACAACACAGATTTAATAAACTTAATTTGCCTAAAAGAATAAAGTCCTGCCGCGGGTTAAAGATAAGAATATCAAATCAGACAACACAACTAATACGAGGAGAGAAGAAATATAAATACTTGGAGGATTATAAGTTAAGAGGTGGGATTGGCTACTTGACGTTTTATCCGGTTTTTGTGGACGAAAGAATGGCAACTAAGAAGTTTCTGGGAGTTGAAGGAAATGATACTTATGTAAGCAAGTTCTTTTCTGTGATAAACCATCATGCAATTATTGACCATCACCTGCTGGGGTTGCCTGAACCAGAGGCTAATGAGGCAACGCTGGCGTGGACATATCAGAAAGGAGACCGACAAATTTATCAGGCAATTAGAGCGGTTTTATCAGATGCAAATGATAATGGCATCTTGGTGGAAGGTAACTGGCTGGAAAGATGGGTTATTCTGAAGATTAGCAGGAAAGATAAGTTGCCTAAGATTATAACGGAGACTAATCGGGTTTTAAATAGGCTTACGGCACCCGAGCCTGTTGAATTAAGATTAGAGAGAGAGTTTCCTTGTACTTGGGAGCAAATACTTCAATCCAATATTCTTACTGCTGAGGAGATATTTATCTTAGAAAAGCAGTACGGCGTGAATAGGGAGCTATTAACTCTAAAGGAAATTGCGAAACAATTAGTATGCAGTGAAGGGTGTGTGTGTTACCGTAAGAAGAGAACTCGGGAAAAGATTAAAAAATGGTTAGGATTGACAGAAACCGCAGGCTTTTATATCTTCTTTAGTAAGCTGGGGGAAGTAATTAGCAGTAATTTCATCAAAGGTAAGCCCATCTTCCAACAGGTCAAGAATCTGCCAGACCATAATGCGTGTTCCGCGAATTACTGGTTTTCCATGACAGATTTTCATATCAACTTTAATACGTTCAAACATATTTTTCTCCTTGTTATGATTGTTTTGTTTACTAGCTACCTTATATATACTATAAAGAAGTTCGCAAGTCAAGGTCGAAATTTCCCCGCCGCAGAAGGCAGCGCGCCCGATTGGCTAAATAAAATTAAGTTAGGGGAAGAGCTCTTTATGAATGGCCGATACCAAGAAGCCGAGAGCCTATTTAGGGAAATGCTTAATGCGCTATACCGGCAGAAGCGTAAACTCGGCCCCGATGAAGAGTTGTTAAAAACAGAAAAAGTAATTTATTTCCTCTTAGGCAGCACTTATCTTGCTATGGCCAACAGCGTGTCCGAACCAGCTGAGAAAGAAAGATTATTAAGAAGGGCTGTGCGTACATTAGGGAAGGCAGGCCAAGGATTTTTTAGAATAAACAGCGCCAGACTTAAGTTGGGAGACAGCAAGACAGCGCGTAAGGCAGCATACTGGCTTTCTTATCAACAAGAAGCCGGCTTAGCAACTTTAAGGGAAGTTTTATTGGGTAAAGAAACAGCAGAGACAAACAAACGTGCCGCGGGTTATGGATTAAGGTGTATGCTTTGCCAGGGCAGAATGGAAGAAAAGGCTTTTGAGGTTTTAAAAGAAGGTTTATATCACGGCGATATCCCTACAAGCCGTGCTTCTTTGCACAGTTTATTCTGGATGGGGGTGGAAGTAAAGAAGCAAAGATCAAAAGAAAGAATAATAAGGAGAAGGATAGCCGAAAGTAGGAAAGCAGAGGATAAAACAGCAGATATTATCAGCGAATTTCTCAATAATAATCCAGATAAAGAATACGCCTTCCAAGAAATAGTCCGGGGTTTAAAACAGATAGCTGATTGGATAGGCGGCGATAAAGCTAAAACCAAGTGCAATAGTATATTTAAAAGACTAACTAATGAGAATGCCCAGTTTCAATTTGGTTGTGATAATTCTTACCTGCTGGAAGATTCCCCTTCCAGAGAGAGTATGGGAGGCAATGAGGCAAAACGCCGGGCCTTTGGCTGGATATGGAAGGTAAGGTCCAGGCACTTACTCAAAGAGGACCTCTGGATAATTTGGACTAAAGTTAAGTATTTCTTCTTAAGATGGTTTAGCGATAAATATCATGCGCCGCCAGCTGGATTTAAGTGGTTTCAGATAGCTTCACCCACCCAAGAACATCCTGCCATAGAATTTATGCCTGAAGAATACCAAAAGTCCATCCGTATTCATGAACGCATGCATCAGATTTTCGGAGAAGAAGACGAACTTTTTGCCTACCAAGCAGAATTGATGTTCCTTACCCAATTAGATAGATATACCCAATTACCGCTGGAGACTGTTGTTGGCGAGATTGTGGCTTCGCGTTTACTTAAGGAACAACAATTAGAAATTAAAGCCAGCAGCGGAGCCATCTTTGTTTTTAAATACGCGCCGCGAGATAAAGGAAAGTTTGAGATAAAGGTTTATACGCAAAACCATCCTGAACATTCCATTGGTTTTATCCACTCGCATCCGGATTTCATCCTAAGCAAATTCGGTAAATCCGAAGAGTGCGCAATATCGGTCAATAGTAATTATGGAAAGAAATATCGCGGTATAGGGACCACTTTGGTGTCGTTGGCAATGGGTATCAGTAAGCGCTCTGGCCACAGAGAATTCTTCGTCAAAAATCTCATCCGGCAGGAAACCGAGAAATTCTTTGTTGACCATTTAGGTTTCCAGGTCAAAGAGCGCGGACAAGATATCGGCTGCGGGGCAAAACTTTTATCCTTTGACTTAAGATTCCGCGCCCTGCCGGAAATTAGGATTGAGGCAAAAGATCCCGTCTCAAAATGTGTCTTGGTTTTAAATTCCGGAAGTTCTTCGGTGAAATTTCAACTTTTTGCCATGCCGCAGGAAAAATGTTTGGTTAAGGGGGCTGTGGAAAAAATCGGGGAAGAGCAACAGCTGTTAACGCTAGAGGCCAATGGCAGAGAACCGATAAAATTTGAAGTAAAGGCAGCTAATCATGATCAGGCAATAGAGTTGATTTTGCAAAGTTTGATCCATTCTAATTACGGGGTGATTTCTTCTTTGCAGCAAATAGATGCAGTCGGACACAGGGTGGTGCATGGAGGAGAAGAGTTTAGCGGATCGGTGCTAATTGATGAACAGGTAATCGCGGCAATTGAAAAGTATGCGGATTTAGCTCCACTGCATAATCCTCCCAATCTTGCCGGTATCCGGGCCATACAAAAATATTTACCGCGTGTACTGCAAGTGGCTTGTTTTGATACTGCTTTCCACGCCACTATTCCGGGGATAGCTTATATGTATGCCTTGCCTTATGAGTTATATGAAAAATATGGCATTCGCCGCTATGGATTTCACGGCACTTCTCATCGTTACGTGGCTCGCCGGGCAGCAGAGTTGATGGGTAGGGGTAAATACGGAATCAATGCCATTACCTGTCATCTGGGGAACGGTTGTTCTGTTACCGCGGTTAAAGCCGGCCACTCATTGGACACTTCGATGGGGTTAACGCCCTTAGAGGGGTTACTTATGGGTACGCGCAGCGGCGACTTCGACCCGGCCATCCTATTTTATCTGACAGGGAAAGGTTACACAAATGACCAACTGAATAGGATTTGCAATAAGCAGAGCGGCCTGCTGGGGATTTCCGGAGTAAGTAATGATATGCGCAAACTCATTGACTTGACTGGAAAAGGCGATGAACGCGCGCAGTTAGCGATAGATATTTTTTGCTATCGTCTTAAAAAATACATTGGCGCTTATATTGCGGCAATGGGCGAACCGGTTGATACAATAGTTTTTACCGGCGGCATCGGCGAAAACGCGGCTTTAGTGCGCCGACTTGCTTGTTTGAACCTTGCGCATTTGGGGATTAAAATTGATGATAGGCTCAATGATTCGGTAGGCGCAAAGAACAAAAAGAAAGAAGGGCTTATTAGCAGCGACGATAGCCAGGTAAAGATTTGGGTTATTCCCACTAATGAAGAGCTGGCGATTGCCCGGGATACGGCGCAGATATTAAATGCGCGGGATGAAAGGAGGCAAGGCTCTTCCCGAGATTTGGTCGGAGCAGATGAGGAGATAGAGAAAGCTGAGCAAAGTTCGCTGCGGGGGCATCGGACG
>CAZPSS010000044.1:0-8381 GCA_964589565.1 uncultured Planctomycetia bacterium | reverse complement strand
CCGCTAGCTCAGTTGGTAGAGCAACGCCCTTTTAAGGCGTGGGTCGAAGGTTCGAGTCCTTCGCGGCTCACCAGCTTTACGGTCGTAAGTCGTAAGTCATAGGTTTTAACTTATGACCCCAAAGATATAACAAAGATTAAATGAAGCGCTATGAAATCATTGACCACACAGCGGATATTGGATTGCGCGCCTATGGTAAAGACCTGAAGCAGCTTTTTACCAATGCCGCCTATGGGATGTTTGACATTCTGGCGGATTTAAAAAAGGTGCGGGCAAAAGAACGGCTTGCGATAAAAGTAAAGGCTCCCGATATTGAGGAGCTTTTTTTATCATGGTTGAGCGAGCTTCTGTATCAATATAACAGCAAGGGGATAATCTTTAAAGAATTTTCGGTTGATAAATTAAATGAGCGTGCCATACTTGCAGAGGCGCGCGGAGAAAAATTGGATTTAAAACGCCACCGCTTGAAGACAGAGATTAAGGCAGTAACCTACCATGAACTTAAGGTGGAAAAAATTCAAAACAAACGGCAGGCCAAACTTCGCCTATTATCGGGTGTAACTAAAGAAGCAGGCTACGTTTGGCAGGGTGAGGTGATATTCGACGTATGATAAACACGGATTTTCACGGATGAAAAGATACGGATTTACACGGATGTGATATGAAACAAACATGGAGTGGGCCTATAGAGAAGATTGACGATTACAGGTGGCGCATACCCAAAAGTTATAATCCGGGTATGCGTGTGCCGGGTGTCATTTATGCCGACGAGAACCTGATGAAGACTATCCGCGCCGACCGCGCCGCGGAGCAGGTTGCCAATGTGGCCCACCTTCCCGGTATTGTCAAATATTCCCTGGCAATGCCCGATATCCACTGGGGATACGGTTTTTGTCTAACGAAAGATACGAAAATACTGACCGATCTCGGTTTTTATAAGTCAATTAAAGATTTTGAGAAAGATTGGTTTAATCAACAGCTTAGAAGCATTGATTTAAATAATAAAGAACCAATTGAAACTCCTATTTCAAGATTTATAAAATTAAAGCCAAAAGAGATATTTAAAATAACCACTAAGACTGGCCATCAAATTAAAGCCACCGAAGACCACCCTCTGCTTACCTCCTCAGGAATGACCCCCATAAAAGAATTGTCTTGTAAGAAGAACATAGCGATTTTTCCTTTCCAAGGCGTCCCTTACCAAAGGCCTTCTAATAAGATAATTATCTCAGAGAAAGATATTAGGAAAACTTTATTAAAGTTAGGAAGGAAACTGCATAAACCTAAACGGCTTGAAATAGTACTCCAAAAGCTAGAAAAGCGTAATCTATTACCCTTAACTTACAACCATCCCAAACTCCCCTTTATTTTGAAAATAATGGCATTCGTTTTTGGTGATGCCTCAATGAACTTTATCGGAAAAAGAGGGGATGGCGTTTTCCATTTTGCAGGAAAGCCGCAAGATTTAGAAGCGGTAAGAAAAGATTTGGAAAAAATTGGTTACATCCCAAGTCCTATTCACTTCCAAAGAAAAAAGTCTTCAAGAAATAGTGATAAATATTACAATTGTTATTCATTTCTTGTTAACGCTTCTAGCTTAATAGTGCTTTTAGAGGCTTTAGGAGTTCCTCGGGGAAGCAAAGTGGATCAAGCTTATAGGATTCCTAAATGGATTTTTAAAGCACCTCTTTGGCAGAAACGTTTATTTTTAGCCTCTCTTTTTGGATGCGAATTGAGGAAACCCCATAGAAGACTAGGGAGAAGGGGTTATTTTAACGCCCCAGCTTTTCCTATGGCCAAAAGAGAAGAATTGATAAAAAACGGGAAGGATTTCTTAAAAGATATTTCAAAGCTTTTGAAGGAATTTAGAGTGAGGACTCTTTATATTGACAAAAGAAAGAGGCACATCAACACAAAAGGAGAAACTTCTTGGGCGTTAGAACTGCTAATTTCTCCAAAACCAGAGAATCTTTTCAATCTCTGGAGTAAAATCGGCTTTGAGTATAATCGCGAGAGATCCTTTAATGCAAATGTAGCCGTTCAATATCTTAAATTGAAGCAAAAAATATTAAAAGAAAAGGATGAAGTAATAAAAGTAACTATCCCCCAGCTATTAAAAAATAATTTGAGTTATCAAAAGATAGCTCTTCAATTAGCGGGAAATCCTTTAACCAGAAGATTTATTATAGATGTTTGTTGGAAACTTAATAAAGGCAAAAAAATTATTCCTCGAATCCCTTTCAGCTTTCCACCGTTTGAGAATTATCTAAAAGAGGTTACAGAAGGACTTGAGCAAAGCGGGATGGTTTGGGATGAGATTAAAAAGATAGAAAGGATTCCTTACCAGGATTTTGTTTATGACTTTACAGTTTCCCATCCCGATCACAATTTTATTGCTGATAATTTCGTTGTTTCAAATTGTATCGGCGGTGTAGCAGCCACGGATATTGAAGCCGGCGGAGTAATCTCGCCGGGAGGTGTGGGTTTTGACATTTCATGCGGCGTCAGGCTGATGCGCACCAATCTGACCGAGAAAGACGTTAAACCAAAGTTGCGGGATTTAGTTTATGCCCTGTTTAATAACGTCCCTGCCGGTGTCGGCTCCAAAGGAGAGATTCGTATCAGTTCCCAGGAGGAAAGAAAACTCCTGGTGCGCGGCGCGCAATGGGCTGTGGAGCGGGGCTATGGAAGGCCCGAAGATTTGGAATACACCGAGGAGCGCGGCGCAATTGCGGGGGCAGACCCGCAAGCGGTATCATCGCGCGCTTATGAACGCGGACAAAAACAATCCGGCACATTAGGTTCGGGCAATCATTTTTTAGAGGTGCAGGTTATTGACCAGATCTACGACGAGCAGGCCGCAGAGGTATTTAATTTGCATCGGGGCCAGGTTACAGTGATGGTTCATTCAGGTTCGCGCGGTTTTGGCTATCAAATCTGCGACGAGTATGCTAAAGGGATGGTGCGCACCCTGGATAAATTCGGCATTCGTGTGCCGGACCGGCAGCTTGCCTGCGCGCCGGTAAATTCGCAGGAGGGCAAGGCCTATCTTGGGGCAATGCGCTGTGCGGCCAATTATGCCTGGTGCAATCGCCAGATATTGATGGAGCTTACCCGCCGGATTTTTCAGAAGTTTTTTAATCTGGGCCCTAAGGATTTAGGGATGGACTTAATTTATGATGTGGCCCATAATATTGCCAAGCTCGAGAAACACATAGTTGATGGTAAAGAGAAGACTTTGTGCGTGCATCGCAAGGGCGCCACGCGCGCCTTTCCTCCGGGGCACGCCGAGATTCCGGAGAAATATCGCTCCATTGGCCAGCCTGTGATTATTCCCGGGGATATGGGCAGAAACTCTTATCTTTTAGTCGGCACAGAAAAGGCCGCAGAGACTTTTTATAGCACCTGCCACGGAAGCGGCAGGATGCTCTCGCGTTCTGCGGCAATCAGAAACCTGAAGGGGCGCTCGATTGCCAGGGAGTTGGAGCAAAAGGGAATTTTTGTGCGTTCTACGGGAAGGGAAACCCTGGCAGAGGAAGCGCCTGAAGCTTATAAGAATGTTAATGAAGTAGTCGATGTAGTCCATCGGGCGGGAATTTCCATGCGCGTCTGCCGGATGCGGCCGTTAGGAGTGGTGAAAGGATGATAAAATGCTGGACATAAAGTTTATTCGCGAAAATCCGGATGCGGTGAAAAAGGCAGTTAAAGAGAGAGGCCTGGATCTGGACCTGGACGGCTTGCTTAGATTAGATGCGGAAAAAAGGAAACTGATTGTAGAAATGGAAGAGCTGAAGCGCAAAAAAAACCTTCTTTCCGAAGAAATCGCCAAAATGATGCTCGGGGAGAAAGCCGGGGCAAAAGACCTGGTGGGCGATGCAAAGGGCTTATCCCAAAAGATTGCGAAAATAAAGGAAAAAGTGGGGGAACTTGAGCCAAAAGTGGTCAATTTGTTACTCAATGTCCCAAATATTTGCCATAAATCAGTTCCTGTTGGTTTCGGGCCCCGGAATAACAAGGTAATCCGCAGTTGGGGAAAACCTCTCAAGGTTACCTTTGAGTTACGCAATCAGTTAGAATTAGCCGAGCACCTGGGAATTATTGATTTTGCCCGCGCAGCCAAAATAACAGGGTCTAATTTTGTGCTTTTTGTGGGCCAGGGGGCGCGCCTGGAACGCGCTCTCTATAATTTCATGCTCGATTTGCATACGAAAAAGCACGGTTACACAGAAGTGTTTCCTCCTTATCTTGTTAATCGCGCCAGTATGACCGCTACAGGGCAGCTGCCTAAATTAGAGGAAGATATGTACCGGCTCAAGGACGAGGACTATTTTCTTATCCCTACAGCCGAGGTGCCTGTAACCAATATCCACCGCAATGAAATTTTTAAGGAGAAGGAGCTGCCCAAATATTATACTGCTTATACTTCTTGCTTCAGGCGGGAGGCCGGCTCTTACGGCAAGGACACCCGCGGACTGACCCGCGTGCACCAATTTGACAAGGTGGAGTTAGTGAAATTTGTCAAGCCTGAGAACTCTTTTGATGAATTGGAATCTTTACTTAAGGATGCCGAAGAGGTCTTACAACTTTTGGAACTTCCTTATCGGGTAGTGCTGCTTTGCACAGGCGAGGTCAGTTTTGCCGGCAGTAAATGTTTCGATTTGGAGGCTTGGGCGCCGGCCAGCAAAATGTGGCTTGAGGTTTCCAGTTGCAGTAACTTTACCGATTTTCAGGCCAGGCGCGCAAATATTAGATATAGACAGAAGACAGAAGACAGAAGACAGCCCGCCCCGGCAAAGCGAAGCGGGCCGGGGAAGACAGAATATGTTCATACCTTAAATGGCTCAGGGGTTGCTCTTGCCCGCACGGTAATTGCCCTTCTGGAAAATCACCAGAAAGCCGACGGAACTGTCTCTATCCCCAAAGCCCTTGTGCCCTATATGGACGGACAAACCGAGATTAAACCGTAGCCCAATACCCCTTCGGGGCACAAGTAAATTGGGCAACTACACTGCGCTGATGTAGTCTGCCGATTTATCGGCAAAAATCAACCCTATGGTAATTCGCGTAATTAAAGTCTTAATCGGGATTTTTCTTTTGCCGGCGGCGGCGGCGGCAAGTATAGCCTTCACCGGGCAGTTAAACCACATTCAAAAGCTTAGCGGCAATCCCGCCTATTTTCTAAAAGGCGCAGGCCTGTATCTGATTATGCACCTCGCTCTATATAAACCTAATTATTTTTATGTCCTGGGCCACGAGGTTGCCCATTCTTTGGCTACCTTTATTTGCGGGGGGCAGGTCAAGTCATTTCGTTTTTCCGGCCGGGGAGGCGGGGTTTTAACTACTAAATCAAATTTTTTTATCGCCCTTTTCCCTTATTTTTTTCCTGCTTATACAATATTCTTTTGGCTGGTTTACTTTTTACTTTCGGTGTTTCGGGATGTCTCGGGCCTTGCGCCGCATTTTCTCTTTCTAACAGGCTTTAGCCTGGCGCTGCATCTGGTAATGACCATCGACTCCCTGAAAGTAAAACAGAACGATATCTTCAGGACGGGATATCTTTTTTCCATATCTTTGATTTATACGCTTAACATTCTTTTGGCCAGCCTTATTTTGAGTCTGGTTTTTAAAGATTTTTCTTTGGCGGAATTTTTCCGTGCGCTATGGCAAGGCACAAGCAATATCTATTACGGGGTTTATGAATATTTGTTTCTGTGAGATTTTGGAGAGGTGGCTGAGTGGTTTAAAGCGGCAGTCTTGAAAACTGTTGTGGGCTTTGCTCACCCCGAGTTCGAATCTCGGCCTCTCCGCCAATGCTTTAAAGGAATTACTTAAAGCCGGTTAATTTGGTAGATACGAAAATGGAAGTAAAAATAATTCACAGTAGAAAGCGGCGAAGGACAATTAGCGCACGGCTGCTTAAGGATACAATGTATATCAATGCTCCGGCCGATGTATCAGAGATTCACCTTAAGGAGGTTATTACTAATTTTAAGAAGCGATTTGAAAGGCGCAAGCTTAAAAAGGAGCTCAATGCAAAGCAAGGCCTGAAAGATATAATAAAAAGGCTGAATGAAAGATACTTTAGCGGCAGGCTAAAGGTTGCGAGAATAGAGTATGTAACTGACCAGTATAGAAAGTTTGGCTGTTGTAATTATAAGTCAAAGGCTATTCGTATATCACACCACCTTGCTGAAATGCCTCCCTGGGTAAGGAATTATGTTGTTTTCCATGAGATGGCACATATAGTTGAGCCCAATCACAGTAGTGCCTTCTGGAAGATTGTATCCCGGTACAGGCTGGCCGAAAGGGCAAGAGGTTATCTTATGGCTAAAGGCTTTGAAACCGAAAGAGAATCAGATATAGAAAACAGCAAAAACATCCCCAACAACCTCAAAAGACCAGCCGGGCGTTCTTAGCCGAAATTCCCTTAGCCGAAATTTAGTTGCTTTTTGGACTGATTTTTGGTATAAGTAAGAAACATATGGCTAAGAATTCAATGTACCTATACGGCAAAAATTCCATTCTGGAGCGCCTGAAGGTTAATTCCAAAAGCATAAAGAGGATATTCCTGCAGGATAATTTCCAAAGCCCCCGGATATCCAATGCCATAAAGGCTGCGGATATCCCTGTAAAAAGTGTCAGTGAAAAGGAGCTTAACAGGATTAAGCGCGCCGACCGCCTGCAGGGGATTGTTGCCGAAGTGGATAAGTTTGCCTATACGCCTTTTGAACAATTATTGGATAACTCAAAGGTGTCCTTTATATTCTTAGACAGTATAAACGACCCCCATAATTTAGGCTCTATTATAAGAATTGCCGCCTGTTTTGGCGGTTTTGCCGTGGTTATACCAAAGCATAGCTCCTGTGAGGTCAACGATACCGTTATGCATGTTGCCTCGGGCGGAGAAAACTTTATTCCGGTATCAATGGTTAACAATATCGCAGCTGCTTTGGTAAAGGCAAAAAAGGCAGGCTACTGGGCTGTAGGCGCTATAGCCGGCGGCGGCGAAGATATAAACAAGGTTTCTTTGCCTTTTCCTATTTGTCTGGTCTTGGGCTCTGAAGGTAAAGGAATCAGGCCCGGCGTCAGTAAACAGCTTGACATGAAGGTGAGCCTGCCGATGCGGGGCGCAGCGCTTTCCTTTAATGTATCTATGGCCTGCGCCATCTTTTGTCACGAGATAGCCAGGCAAAGGCCTCAGGAATAGCGCAACTACAAAGATGAAGAAAAATAAGAATGCTAACTTATTGCAATTTATAGCCGAGGCAGGCATGCTTAAACGCGTGCGCCGCTCGGGATGGTGGGTTTTGGGCATCAAGGATGGGGAAACAGTTGCCGAGCATAGTTTCAGATGCGCGGTTATAGGTTATGTTATAGCTTCCGGGGAAAATGTCCACTCCTATAAGGTATTGCTAATGACCCTTTTTAATGATATCCACGAAGCCCGCATTAATGATTTGCACAAGATGTCCCAGCGCTATCTTGATTTTCAGAAGGCGGAAGATAAGTCCTTTGCCGAGCAGACACATTCTTTGCCTAAGGGCATGAAAAATGAGTTGCGCGGTATATATGCCGAATACAGAAAGCAAAATACGAAGGAAAGTATTATCGCCAGAGACGCCGATATTTTAGAATGCCTCATTCAGGCCAAGGAGTATTATGAACACGGATTCAAGGAAGCCTTTAAGTTTATGAAAAAGGCCCCCCGCTTCCTTAAGACAAAAACCGCTAAGGAACTGTGGTCTCTGGCCGGGAATACGAATCTTAACCGGTGGTGGGAAAAGTTAAGCCAGTTTGAACGCTAAAGTTGAAAAAGCTAAAAGTAGATCCCTCGTCCCGAAGTTTCGGGACTCGGGATAAATTCGCACTTATCACTTACATCGCTATTGCTCTGTAAGTGATGTGCTCATTTTGGTATAGGAAATATATAGCGTATACCACTGCGAAAATTGCCCATTAAGGTTATTACCGATATCCCTACGTAGCACAAGAGGCAATTTTCTTGAAAGGAGGAGAGCTATGCCGTACGACAATAGTTTAGACGAATGCCCATTTTCAAAGTCTCAGGAGACCGACCTGGGGCGCCTGACCGTAAGCGTCCATTCTTACAACAAAGGCCCTAAGAAACTACAAATTACCCGGGAAAATAAGGACCCTCAGGGCGATTTAAGGTTTTCTAAGTTGGGAAGAATGACCAAGTCAGAGGTGGAATCCGTACTTCCCTTTATTCAGGAAGCCCTGAAGAATATGGATTAGTTTTTACTTATTGGTTGAATTTTTGGAGAGGTACCGAAGTCCGGCTATAACGGGCCGCTCTCGAAAAGCGGTTGGGGCGAAAGTCCCACGTGGGTTCGAATCCCACCCTCTCCGCCAATTTTCAG
>CAZPSS010000043.1:0-8418 GCA_964589565.1 uncultured Planctomycetia bacterium | reverse complement strand
CCGTAATTATACAAGATTCATTAATTTCAGGAAAAAATGGCGGGGTTATTTGTTAAATCCTGTGAAAGCGGGAATAGCACTATTCGAAAGTGAGGATAGCATGGCCTTATCGGGTTTAGACATCTACAAACAACTGCCCAGGACCAATTGTAAAGAGTGCGGGTTTCCCACCTGCCTGGCCTTTGCGATGCAGATTGCGGCGAAAAAGGTGGAGCTGAACAAGTGCCCCCATGTCTCTGAAGAAGGCAAGCAGGCCCTGGAGAGCGCATCCCGTCCGCCGATAAGACTGGTAACTGTGGGGACAGGCGAGGGGAAGTTAGACATTGGAAATGAAACAGTGCTCTTTCGCCATGAGGAAACCTTCTATCACCCCACAGGTATAGGCCTTTTAATTGAAGATACCTTAGGAGCTTCCGAGCTTGAAGCAAAAATTGCCAAAATAAATAAATTGCAATTTGAACGGGTCGGCCAGGAAATCGGGGTAAATTTGATTGCGCTAAAATGCGTAAGTAAAAAGGCAGAGCCCTTTATAGAGGCGGTAAAAAAAGTCCTTTCTCAATCGCAGCTAAATTTGGTATTGATGAGCGAAGAGCCCGAACTGATAAAGGCGGCAGCGCCCCTGGTAAAAGAAAGGCGCCCTTTAATCTATGCCGCTACAAAAGATAATTTTGAGCCTATGGCTAAGTTAGCCAAAGAATATTCTCTGCCTCTTGCGGTTCGCGCCGATAGTTTAGATGCACTGGCCGAGTTAACGCAGAAGCTCACCGCCCAGGGGCTGGAGGATTTAGTGCTTGACTCGGGCACAAAGAATTTATCGGAGAAGATTAACGAATTGACACAAATCAGGCGCTTAGCGCTGAAGAAGGCCTTCAGGCCTTTGGGCTATCCCACTATAGCCATAACTTCTTCCGATGAGCCTTATCAGGAAATAACCGAAGCCGCTTCTTACATCGCCAAATACGCCGCTATCGTAATAATGAAGGCGCTTGAGCCCTGGCAGGTATTGCCTCTGCTCACAGTGAGGCAGAATATCTATACCGACCCGCAAAAGCCGCTTCAGGTTGAGCCCAAGGTTTATGAAGTCGGCCAGGTCAATACTCAATCTCCGGTATTGGTTACAACCAATTTTTCTTTAAGCTATTATACAGTAGAGGCAGAGGTTGAGGCCAGCCGTGTCCCTGCGTATATAATTTCTTCTTATTCCGAAGGCTTAAGTGTTTTGACCGCCTGGGCGGCAGAGAAATTTACCGCCGAGACCATCACTAAGACTTTAAATGAGTGCGGCATAAAAGAGAAGGTTTCCCATCAGGAGATAATTATTCCGGGCTATGTTGCGGTCTTAAGCGGAAAATTAGAAGAGGATTCCGGTTGGAAGGTGCGCGTGGGCCCCAAAGAAGCCTCCGGCATCCCCTCATTTCTTAAATCCTTGAAATAATGGAGAAAAACAAAGATACATATACGGTTACTTTTTTTCAGCCCCAGGCTGCCAGGATAGAGGTAAATAAGGGAAGAGACCTTCTGTCTGCAGCGGTAGAAGCGGGAGTATATATCAATTCCAGCTGCGCCGGAGACGGTGTGTGCGGGCGCTGCAAGGTGATTATTAAAAAAGGAGAAATAAAGACCGATCCCTCAGGGCGAATATCGATGAAGGAAAGAAAAAAAGGGTATGTCCTGGCCTGTCAGACCACCGTGCACAGTGATGTTGAGGTGAAAGTTCCTCCGGAATCAAGGTTGGAATTAGATAAGATTTCCGAAGAGGATGCCAGGCTTCTGCGCTTAAAAGGGATGTACAGCCGGGCCGTTGATGTAGATAAGGGCAAAAGGGTAATCGGAGAAGATTTATTTACCCATAGCCCTCTGGCCACAAAGCTTTATCTTGAACTTCCGCCGCCAACTTTAACGGATACCGCAAGCGATTTAGAGAGATTATACCGGGAAATCAGGAAGGCCAGCCATATCCCTATAATGCAGACCGGCCTTACAAATATCAAACGCCTGGGCAGGCTGTTTAGAGAAAGCGACTGGAAAGTAACGGTTCTGTTAGGCAAGAGAAACGGCACGGTGGAGATTGTTTCTGTTGAGCCCGGCGACAGCTCTGATAGAAACTACGGCATTGCCCTGGATATCGGCACTACCACTATCTCCGGACAATTAGTAAATTTAAATACTAAAGAGGTATTGGGCACTAAAGCCACTCATAATAAACAGGCTTCATTCGGAGATGATGTGATTACGCGTATCATCTATGCTACAGAAGCAGGGGGCTTAGAGAAGCTGCATCACGCTGTTATCGATAACATCAATGCCATAATTCAGGAATTGATAAAGGAGCATAATATCAATTTGAATGATATTAACGGCGTAATGTGCGCCGGCAACACTACGATGCTGCATCTACTTTTGCGGGTAGACCCTAGATTTATTAGAAGAGAGCCCTATGTTCCGACAGCCAATTTTGTTCCGGTTATCCGGGCGGCGGAGACCGGCATTAAGGTCAATCCAAGAAGCCTATTATCCTGCGTTCCCGGCGTAAGCACTTATGTAGGCGGAGATATTACTGCCGGAATCCTGGCTTGCGGGCTTAATCGGGCGGATAAGTTGACTATGCTGATTGACGTCGGCACCAACGGAGAGATAGTCCTGGGAAATAAAGAATGGATGGTTTCCTGCGCTGCTTCTGCCGGCCCGGCCTTTGAGGGCAGCGGCGTAAAGTGCGGGATGCGGGCAGCTTCCGGGGCTATCCAGCGCGTTGAGATAGCTAAGTCCGGTAAAGTTAAGGTTAGCGCTATCGCAGGAGCCAAACCCCGGGGAATATGCGGCTCAGGCTATATTGATTCTTTAGCCGAGTTACTCAGGAAAGGCATTATCGGCCGCAATGGCAAATTTGTTAAAGGTAAAGAATTTGTTTTAGTTCCTAAAAAGCGCGCCGGTGTAGCTCACGATATAATTATTACTGAAGCGGATATCGAGAACCTTAAGCGCTCTAAAGGAGCAATCTATGCTGCCGGTTCAATCTTGCTGAAAAAATTAAACTTGGAATTTAAGGATATTGAGCAGTTTTATATCGCCGGAGGATTTGGCACATATCTGGATATCGATAAGGCCATAACAATCGGTTTACTTCCTGATTTAGAGCGCAGCAGGTTCTCTTTTATCGGCAACAGCTCGCTTGTCGGGTCGCGCGAGATCCTCCTCTCTTATGAGGCGAAGACAGAGGCGGAAAAAATAGCCAAAAAGATGACCTATCTTGAATTAAGTGTCGAGCCGGCTTATATGGATGAATATGTCTCTGCGCTGTTTTTCCCCCATACGGATTTAAGCAGGTTTCCGTCAGTGAAAACGAAAGAACTCTAATTTTCGTCATTGCGAGGGCACAAAGTGCCCGAAGCAATCTCCTCGCTTGAGATTGCTTCGTCGGAATAGAGGCAGTCAAAGGCCTCCTCGCAATGACGAGTGAAATTTATCGGCAGAACCTGGAAGACACGGATGAATTATACAATAGCGATTTGCGGTAAGGGTGGCACAGGGAAGACTACTTTGGCCGCCCTGATTGTCAGGCAGCTTTTAAAGAGTCAAAAAGGGGATTCTATTCTTGCTGTGGATGCCGACCCGAACGCAAATCTGGACCAGGCCCTGGGAATTAAATCAGAAAACAGTATCGTTGCCATTGTTGATGAAATAGCCAAAAACCCCGGACAGATCCCTGAAGGGATGAGCAAGGACAGATATTTAGAATATCGGATTCAGGATTCACTGGTCGAAGCCAAAGGGTTTGACCTTCTAACAATGGGCCGTCCGGAAGGGCCGGGGTGTTACTGTTTCGTGAACAATTTATTGCGCACCCTGATTGAAAAATTAAGCAAAAGCTATTCTTATATCCTTATCGATAATGAAGCGGGTATGGAACATCTTTCCCGGCGCACGGCCAGGAAAATGGACTTCCTATTTATAGTCAGCGACTACACTTTTGCCGGACTGCGTTCAGCAAAAAGAATTTTAGATTTGACAAAAGAGCTGGAACTTAGCGTTAAAGATGCCCGGCTGATAATAAACAGGGCGCCTGATGGGGCAGGGCAACTAAAAGAAGAGATTGATAAAATAGGTATCCCTTTGGCCGGTGTAATACCGCAGGATGAAGAAGTACTCGAATTAAGCCTAAAAGGCGGCAGTATCACTTCTCTTTCCGATGATGCTAAAGCTGTTAAGGCTGTGGCTGATATATTGACAGGCCTGTCATTGCGAGCAGAGGAGGTTGTAGATGGCAGTTGAACTGGTAAAAGAAAAGTGGTCCAATACAATTAACACTGTAACCATTGGCGCCACAAAAGAGGAGGGGGGCACGAGGACTTCCAAAGTTACTGTTGGCGGAGCGTCCACTTTACCTTATTTATTTGAGGAGGGCCGGATGCCTAATCCTCCTGTGATTGCAATGGAGCTCTTGGATATTGAGCCTTCAGATTGGCCGGCGGTATTAAAAGAGCCGTTTGGTGGTGTTTTGAATAATCCCGTTGAATGGGCAAAGAAATGCGTTAATGAATATAAGGCTGAAGCTTTATGCCTGAAACTGCAGGGAGCGCATCCTGATTTCGGCAACGCCTCGGCTGATAAGGCGGCTGCCACTGTTAAGTCTGTCCTTGAGGCAACAGGGGCGCCTTTAATTGTTTTAGGCTGCGGCAATGACGAGAAGGATAATTTAATCCTTCCTAAATGCAGCGAAGCAGCAAAGGGTGAGAACTGTTTATTCGGCGACGCCACAGAGAAAAATTATAAGACGCTAACCGCGGCCTGTCTTGCCGACGGGCACAATATAATCGGCGAATCTCCCATCGATATCAATATTGCCAAGCAGGTAAATATATTGATTTCGGATATGGGCTTTGCTCTAAACAAAATAGTGATTAACCCTACTATCGGCGCTTTGGGTTATGGAATGGAATATGCCTATTCGATTATGGAGCGGGCGCGCCTGGCGGCTTTAATAGGCGATAAAATGTTATCAATGCCATTTATCTGTTTTGTGGGGAGTGAGGCCTGGCGGGCAAAAGAGGCCAAAGGCCTGGAGTCGGAACATCCCGAGTGGGGTAGCGAAGCTGAACGCGGGCCGGTCTGGGAAGCAACCACCGCAGTCTCGGTATTGTTATCCGGCGCTGACATTTTAATTATGAGGCATCCTAAGGCAATCGAAATCGTCAGAGGGACTATCGAAAGATTGATGAAGAGAGGATAAGAAAAAAATGCTGGTAATCGGCGAACTGATTAACGGAATGTTTAAGAATGTAGCCAAAGCGATAGTTAACAAAGATAAAGTTATTATCCAGAAGCTGGCTAAGGAGCAAGTTGCAGCAGGCGCGGGGATGCTTGATGTAAACGTTGGCCCGGCAGCGGCTGATGCAGTGGAAGCAATGAAATGGCTGGTGGAGACAATTCAGGAAGTAACAGATGCGCCTTTGGCCCTGGACAGCACAAAGCCGCAGGTGATTGAAGAAGGTTTGAAATTGGCGAAAGCCAAAGCAATGATTAATTCAACTACCGCCGATAAAGAAAAATTAGATGTGCTTATTCCTATGGCTAAGCAATATGGAGCAAGTTTAATCGGTTTAACTATGGATAAAAAGGGGATACCGCGCGATAGGAATCAGAGAAGTGAATTTGCCGCCCAGATAGTAACCGCGTCTATGGAAGCAGGATTAAATTTAACCGACCTCTATCTTGACCCCATAATCCTGCCCGTTAATGTTGCCCAGGCGCAGGCAAAGGAGGTATTGGAAGCAATAAGAGAAATCAGCCTTTTATCCGACCCGCCGCCCAAAACGGTAGTGGGTTTAAGTAATGTTTCTCAAGGAACAGAGAATAGAAGTTTAATAAATAGAACTTTTTTGGTTATGGCTGCGGCTTGCGGATTGGAAGGGGCAATTTTAGATCCTCTGGATAAGGAAATGATGGCTGCGGTGATTACCGCCGAACTCCTTTTAAACAAACATATCTACTGCTCCTCGTATCTGGATGCCTATAGAAAGAAATAGAGGTGACGGAAGATGCCGGTAGTTACGAAAAAGATTAAGTTGAGTTCAAAAGGCGAAACGGATATAATTGATATCACGGATAAAGTGAACGATTGTGTAGAAACCTGCCGGCTTAAAGACGGTGTAGCAACTATTTTTGTATCCGGCTCAACAGGGGGCCTGACTACCATTGAATATGAACCGGGTTTACTTGAAGACCTGCCCAGGGCCTTTGAGGTCATTGCTCCCCGACGGGGCGAATACCATCACAACTTGAGATGGCACGACGGCAATGGTTTTTCACATGTGCGCGCGGCGTTGTTGGGGCCTTCATTGAGCGTTCCCTTTTCTAATAAGAAATTGCATCTGGGCACCTGGCAGCAGATTGTATTTATAGATTTTGATAACCGTCCCCGCTCCCGGGAAATAGTAGTGCAAATAGTGGGGGAATAATCTAGTTCACAGTTGACAGTTGACAGTTCACAGATGGAGCAGAGATAAAGATGAAGCCCGTATTACAAGTGGCGTTGGACTTTTTGAATTTGAACAGGGCGCTTAAGGTAGCCGAAGAGGCAGTGAGAGGGGGCGTGGATTGGGTAGAAGCAGGCACCCCTTTAATAAAGAGTGAAGGCTTGGACGCAATAAGGCAGCTGCGAAAGAAGTTTCCCAAGGTAACCATTGTAGCGGATATGAAGACAATGGATGTAGGAAGAATTGAAACCGAAGCCGCTGCCAAGGCCGGCGCAGATATTGTTTGCGTATTGGCCGCGGCCTCTGATAGCACAATCCGGGAATGTGTTGAGGCAGGAAAAAATTACGGGGCAAAGATAGAGGCCGATTTAATAGAGATTAAAGAGCAGGATTTAGAAAAACGGGCCAGGGTTGTAGAGAAATTAGGAGTTGACTATATCGGGGTCCATTGTCCTATCGATGAGCAGATGAAAGGCGAAGACCCCTTTCTTAGATTGCGTAAAGTGCGCAAAGCGGTAAACGTTGCTGTTGCCTGCGCCGGGGGGATAAATTCTGAAACCGCTGCCCGGGCGGTAAAAACAGGAGCGCAAATCGTCATCGTTGGCGGAGCAATTACTAAGGCCAAAAATCCTACTCAAGAAGCCCGCAAGATTAAAAAAGCTATTACCACAGGAAAGGCGATTAAGACCAAACTCTTTAAAAGGGTTTCCATAGAGGAAGTCTATAAAGTCTTAAAAGAGGTCTCCACCGCTAACCTGACCGATGCGATGCATAGAAGCGGAGATTTAAAAGGCATTTATCCGGTTTCGCAGGGATTAAAGATGGCCGGGCCGGCTTTGACCGTGCGCACCTATCCCGGCGATTGGGCTAAGACCGTTGAGGCCGTTGACCAGGCCCGGCCCGGACAGGTATTGGTGATAGATGCCGGGGGTGTGGGTCCGGCGGTATGGGGAGAGTTAGCCACGAGCGGCGCCATCCAGCGCAAAATTGCCGGCGTCGTAATTAATGGAGCTGTGCGCGACGTATCAGAAATACGTAAATTGCAATTTCCGGTATTCTCCAAACTCATCACGCCTTGCGCAGGTGAGCCCAGGGGTTTTGGCGAAATAGGCATTTCCGTCATAGTCGGGGGGGCAAGAGTTTATAGCGGCGACTGGCTCGTCGGCGACGATGACGGCGTAGTTTGCATTCCCAGAGATAAAGTAGTTGAGATTACTAACCGGGCAATGGGTGTTTTAGAGCAGGAAAATAGATTGCGGGAGGAAATCGACCGCGGCTCCACCTTAGCCAAAGTGATAGAGCTGCTTAGGTGGGAGAAAAAATAGATGCCGAAAAGAAAAGTGCGCAGAATCTTTATCTCGGCAACCAGCCAGAATGACGGCAAAACTGTAGTTAGCTTAGGGCTAATCTATGCTTTTAAAGAAAGATTCAACAAGGTAGGCTTTATCAAGCCCGTGGGGCAGAGATATCTTATCGAGAGAGGCGAAAAAGTAGACGAAGACTCTGTATTAATAGAGAAGGCCTGCGGCATTGAATGCGCCATTAAAGATATGAGTCCGATAGCTATCGAAAAGGGTTTTACGAAAAAATATATTTTGAAGAGCAGAAAAGAAGAATTGGTCCGGCGGATCAAGTCCTCATTCAGAGCCGTAGCCAAAGATAAGGATTTGGTAGTAATCGAGGGCACAGGCCACGCCGGCGTTGGGTCTGTGTTCGACCTCTCTAATGCTGTTGTGGCTAAGATGCTTGGTTCAAAGGTGGTAATAGTTTCCAGCGGCGGCATTGGCAGGCCCATTGATCAGATAATGTTGAATAAAGCCCTGTTTGAAAAAGAGGGGGTTGGCCTGGCCGGGGTAATAATCAATAAAGTCAGGCCGGAAAAATATGAGCAGGTTAACGAAATAGTTCGCAAGGGATTAAAGAGGAAAGGCCTGAAGGTTTTTGG
>CAZPSS010000042.1:0-8443 GCA_964589565.1 uncultured Planctomycetia bacterium | reverse complement strand
GGTGAGGGAACAATGATATCAATACTTTCTTCTATATTTGTTTTCGGGATTTTGATTTTTGTCCACGAATTGGGGCACTTTCTTTTAGCCAAAAGGAACGGTGTGCGCGTGGAGAAGTTTTCCTTTGGCTTTGGGCCGAAACTCTGGGGAAAGAAGTTCGGCGATACCGAATATTTGATAAGCAGCGTGCCCTTAGGCGGTTACATTAAGATGTCCGGGGATGAGCCGGGCAGGGAGCGTGAAGGCAGCCAGCGGGAATTTCTTTCCAAAAGCCCGGGCCAGCGGGCGCAAATTGTAGCTGCCGGGCCTATTTTAAATTATCTTTTAGCGTTTTTTCTCTTTTCTTTTATCTTTGTTATCGGCGCGCCCACGCTGACTGCTAAAGTGGGCAAATTACTTGAGGGTTACCCGGCAAAGGAAGCAGGCGTAAAAGAGGGAGATATAATTTTAGCCGTGGACGCAGAAGCAGTAGAATACTGGCCGGCTCTGGCTGAAATTATTCACCGCAAGACCGAAGGCCAGGTTGTCCTGGATATAAAAAGAGGAAAGCGGGTATTTAAAATTAAACTTACGCCTGACATTCAGGAGAATGCAGATATTTTTGGCCAAAAGATAAAGATTGGCTTAATCGGCATTTCCCCCGCTGATGAAACCACAACAATAAAATATGGGTGGGGAAAGTCTCTTTATAAAGGGGGCGAGAAGTTGCTTACCTTAAGCGGTTTTACCTATCGCGCCCTTTGGTTTATTATGACTCGCCGCTTATCTTTAAGGGATTCTATTACCGGCCCTATCGGCATATTCTATTTTACGGGACGGGCGGCAAAGCTGGGCATGGTCTATCTTTTGAATTTGATGGGCCTCTTGAGTATGAGCCTGGCTATCTTCAATGTTCTTCCCGTGCCTGTGCTTGACGGGGGGCACCTTTTATTTTTACTTTTGGAAAAATGGCGCAAAAAACCGGTAAGTATAAGGATACAGGAGCTGGCTACTCAAGCGGGGATGCTGCTTTTAGTAACCCTGATGCTCTTTGTCTTTTATAGCGACTTGGCGAAGTTTGGCGTGCTGGAGAAGGCGCAGGATTTCTGGAGCAGGATGAGGGGTGCCCAATAAATTGGGCAACTACAATACAATACCGTCATTGCGAACCCCATAGGGGTGAAGCAATCTCAAGGGAGGGATTGCTTCGTCGCTACTGCTCCTCGCAATGACAGAATATAGCTAATGATTAAAAGAAGAAAAACCGGTACAGTAAAAATCGGCTCGGTAAAAATCGGCCAAAGGCATCCTATTTCCATCCAGTCGATGGCCAAGACCCATACGGAGAATGTATCTGCCGCTGTAAGGCAGATTAAGGCGTTAGATACGGCCGGCTGCGAAATAGTAAGGGTAGCGGTGAAAAATGAGCGGTGTGTTTTGGCTTTAGATAAAATCAGGAAAAGAATAAATATTCCCTTAGTGGCCGATATCCATTTTAATTACCGCCTGGCTCTAAAAGCCATAGATTGCGGCGTGGACGGCCTGCGCTTAAATCCGGGCAATATTTATCGCCGGGAGGAAGTAAGAGAGGTTGCCAAAGCCGCCGGGAAAAGAAATATCCCTATCAGGGTAGGAGTTAACTCTGGCTCTCTCAGAACGCCCAATAAATTGGGCAACTACAATATATGTAGTTTGCCGATTTATCGGCAAAAGACAGAGAAGCTGGCGGATTTGATGGTCAAAAGCGCGCTTGATTACGTTAAACTCCTGGAAAGTTTCGATTTTTATGACATCATAATTTCATTGAAGGCCTCAAGCGTAGCAGAAACAGTGAGCGCCTATAGAAAAATGGCCGGACTTTGCGCATATCCCTTCCATCTGGGAATTACTGCCGGCGGCCTGCCGGCAGATGGGACAATTAAATCGGCTATCGGCATAGGCGCTCTCTTGTTAGAGGGCATCGGCGATACCATCAGGGTATCTTTGACGGCAAGCCCGCAGGAAGAAGTAAGGATAGCGAAGCAGATTTTGCAATCGCTGGGTTTGCGTTATTTTTACCCGGAGGTCATCGCCTGCCCCACCTGCGGCCGCTGCCGGATTGATGTGGTCAAAATTACCCGCCAGGTAAAAAGCAAGCTCCAAGCTCCAAGCTCCAAGCTCCAAGCCAAATGTCCAGTTACGATTGCAATAATGGGTTGTGAAGTCAACGGCCCGGGAGAGGCGCGCGATGCCGATGTGGGCATTGCCGGCGGGAAGAATTGCGCAGTATTATTTAAAAAGGGGAAGGTTGTCAGGAGAGTTAGAGAAGGCGAGATTGTGGATACACTTGTTACTGTCATTGCGAGCATTGCTGCGCAATCTCAAGGAAGGGATTGCTTCGTCGCCAACAAAGAAATTAAAGGGCTCCTCGCAATGACGGGAAAAAGGAGTGAAGAATGCTCTGGTCAAAGAGTCTAATTCCTACTTTAAAAGAAGCGCCGCAGGATGCCGAGGCGGCGAGCCATAAACTAATGCTGCGGGCGGGGCTGATTCGTAAACTTTCTTCAGGAATCTATTCCTATCTTCCTTTGGGCTGGAAGGTCTTAAATAAGGTAGAGAAAATTATCCGTGAGGAAATGGACACAGCAGGCGGGCAGGAGCTGCTTTTGCCTGCGCTTCAGCCGGCAAAACTATGGAAGGATTCCGGCAGATATAAAGAAATCGGCAAGGTGCTGATTTCTTTTCGCAACCGCCGCGATAAAGAGATGGTTTTAGGCCCCACCCACGAGGAGGTAATTACGGAACTCGCCCGGGCCTATTTTAAGTCTTACAGGCTCTTGCCCCAAATCTTATATCAGATTCAGACCAAATTTCGCGATGAGCCCCGGCCGCGCTTTGGAGTATTGAGAAGCTGTGAATTTATTATGAAAGACGCTTACAGCTTTGACAGAGATGCAGAAGGGTTGAACAAGAACTATCAGAGAATGTACGATGCCTACCACCGTATTTTAGACCGCTGCGGGTTGAAATTCTTAGCGGTTGAGGCCGACCCGGGCATTATGGGCGGTGATGTTTCCCACGAATTTATGGCGCCGGCGCAAGGCGGGGAAGACACTGTGGCTAATTGTGTTTCTTGTTCCTGGGCCACAAGCAATATTACTGAGCAAATCAGGAAGAACAAGGCCTGCCCCAAATGTAAGGGCAAGATAGAGTTTCAGCCGGCTATTGAAATCGGCCACATATTTAAGCTGGGGACAAAATATAGCGCAAGCCTGGGGGCAAAATTCTTAGATATAGACGGCAAGGAAAAACCGGTTATTATGGGCTGTTACGGGATTGGGGTAAACCGGATTGTGGCCGCGGCAATTGAGCAAAGCCACGATAAAGACGGCATCATCTGGCCCAAAGACATTAGTCCGTATCAGGTCTTAATTTTACCGCTAAATATACAGGACGAAAAATCAAAAGAAGCGGCCTTTAAGATTTATCACGATTTGAAAGAGCATAACATAGATGCGCTTTTAGATGAGCGCGATGAGCGGGCGGGAATAAAGCTTAAGGATGCAGACTTAATCGGCGTGCCGCTTCAGGTAATCATCGGCGAGAAAAATATTCAGCAGGGCAGGTTAGAGATAAAAGAGCGCGCATCGGGGAAGGTTACTCTCCTGAAAAAGGAAGATTTGGCTAATGTAGTTTGCCGATTCATCGGCAAAAATGCCCAATACCCTTACGGGCACAAATAAATTGGGCAACTACCCTGTTTCACAGGGTTAGGGATTATATGGCGGATATTGGCCTTCAGGAAATTCTTCCGGAGGATAGCCTTCGGGTGGCGGAAATACGTCAGGGAGATAGCCCGGCGGATATTCCCCTGAAGGATAATCTCCGGGCGGCATAGTCCCCTCTGGATATTCACCGGGGATATACTCCGGTGGATAGGCTTCCGGCGGATACATCTCAGCGGGCATCCCTTCTTCGAATTCTGGAGGAAAAGGAAATTCAGTTTCAGGATAAGGTTCCATATCCGCAGAATAGGGCGGGGGAGGAACCTTTGCTTTTTCTTTCTCTTTTTCGTCGGGCTTTTCTGGGACTATTGGAACTTCAGCAGGAATAAGCGGCTCTATCCTTTTAGAGGCCTCCCGGTTACTTATTCCTATTGCGATAATCAAGGCTAAGAATGCTATTGCACAGCCCAAGACGATCTTAGTTAATTTATCCATTTTGCAATCCTCTTTCTTTAGTTTCTTAATTTTACACTTGAGCGTAAAGTGTGAGTTACTGGCCCGTGCGCGGTATCTACCTGACTAACAATTTGGATATCGATTAAGGGCGAACCGCTGCTGCGGCTAAAACTTATGGAAGCGATATGTTGGGCGATTATTTCAGTGGCGGCATCAGAGCCGTCGAAAGCGGTATAAGTGCTTCGCAATAATTGCAAGCCTGCATCAGTGGAATAAGCGAGATGATCTCCTTCAGCGGCGGCTGAGCCCCACCTAATTCTATAATCGGAGGTTAACTGGGGAAGTATCGATATGTCATAGCTGCCTACAGGGATTTGGAAGTTTACCACACTTCCGGAATCATCATTTGTAAGCCAGTCTGCGCTGTCGGAAAGATAAACTAGGCTGGGGCGAGATAGGCGCAGCTCTTTGGAAATCCGGTTCATTGCCTGCCGGGCATACTCCTGGGCCTGAATGTGGGCTTCGCTGATATGTATAGAAAGTCTGCCCGTAGAGAAGAGGGTAAGGCCTGCTCCGATGATCAAGCTAAAGATTCCCATAACGACCAAAAGCTCTATTACGGTAAAAGCGGATTCTTTTAGCCGGTATTTCATTGGTTATCCTTTATTTTTGGACCAAGGTAGTGCTCACTGTCCGGGATATTTCCCGGCCTCCTCTCTGCTGCCAGCCGATTGTTACGGCAACATCAAAGAGGTCAACTGTGCCCGTTACCTGGGTTACGGAAACTTGCCCGGGATCGCTTTGGCCCGCGGGAGGAGTTAACAGCGGGTTTCCGCCCATATCTTCTACGGGAAAGATTTGGCCGTTATAAGTCATTACGTTCCGAACGTCATTAGCAATCTCTTCTAACTTTTGTTGGGCGGCGTTTAAGGCGATGTCCTGATTCTGCGCGGTTTCGGTAAGGCTGGCGCATTGGCTCAGGCCATAGGCGAACCCCCCCAGCACCACGGCCATAATGCCGGTAGCGATTAATACTTCTACTAAAGTGAAACCGTTTTTATTGTTCATTCTTGCTCCTCGATAAATTAAAAACTTGCACTATCAATTTCTCGCCAGGAGTCGTCCACGGCAAAAGTAAGGTCCACGGCCGGTCTATCTGAAGTAGTTGAACCCCGACCAAAGCGAGTTTCATAGTTAAAGGTCTTGGCCGGGTCAGTATATCTTCTGCTAGTTAGATAAGAGCCATTTGGAATATGTTCTTTATAATCATCCGGCAGTTGGATAAACGCCCCATTGATTATTCTTGGTGTATTTCCCCAGAGCTCCAAGGGACAAGCGTCAGTAGAATAAGGCGTAACAATGGCCGTGTTATAGATATGTTTTTCCGTTACCGGGTTGGCCATCTGATATTCATTGGAAGCCCGCTCAGGGTCATAGGCATATTCTGCCGCGTAGCGCTTTTCTATTTGGCGATATAAATCAACCTTTAAATCCTTGCGCAATATATAAATATCATTATCAGGGTCTTCGTCGTCTGTATAATAAGAATATACTGTGGGGTCGCTCCAGCTAAAGGTGCCCCAGTTATCTTCTATCCATTCGGTTGTCCACTTTGCTGGTCGCGATACACCACTTAATGTAAACCACTGGTTTATGGTATCAGAACAGGAGTCGCTGCCTGTTTCGGGCATCCAACTTGCCCCAGGGCTACCCCAGCGGGGATGGTCAATTACATCGGCATCAGTATATCCAGAATATTGGTCATAATATTGATAATAATGAGGATCCCAGCGATGCATTAAAGGCATTGTCTGGGGCTCGGAAAAATCTTCTGATAAGGTATATACGGCCCGGGTAGTGATAATTTCTGCCGGCTGCCATTCTAACTCGCTCTCATAGTCAATATAATCCTTGTTCTCGATAACCCGTTGGATAACGTTAGGGTCATCTGGGTCGCGGTATTTATCTAAGTCACCTGCAGGGTCTAAATTATAGTTCCCTTTGATATAGACATTGTTGGGGGTAACAATGCTTAAGCCTCCATCAGGCATTCGCTCGGCATTAACTAACATTACCCCATCAGCATCAGAGTCATATTGTATATTTGACCAATCATATGAGTCTACATAGACTACGCCGTTAAAATTAGGCATCTCTTGTTCTATTTTTTCTTTAAGGGCATTAACATCTATTGCCAGGATACGGCTGGGCTTATATTTGTATTTATACGTCCTTCCGGACAAATACCTTTCCCTTGCCGGGCGTTCAACATTATAAAATTGTGTTTCTACAACGCAGTCGGCAATAGGATTTTCCAAATCAGCGGTTTCTCCGTAATTGTTCCAAAGTATACCCCAAAACCTGAGGAACTCATCCCAAGTTAGTTTTCCTTCAATGTATCGCCAGTACCCAACAGAAAAATCGTTCCAGTCCAATACATTATCTATATAAAGATTTGCTTGCGCTTGCTCAGCTGTTTCCCAAGCAAAGCCAATATATACTCCCCCATTTTGGGCTTTTTCCTTTATAGCGTCATAATCAGTCTGTTTCTTGATGATTTTTCCCGGGTCCACATACTTTCCCCCTTGACTTTTATCCTGCACCAGGGTTTTGTTTTCTCCTTCCGCATCCAAATTTTGCGCGTTTAACCAATCTTCCCAGACAGCAGCCTGCTCTTTTGTATTTAAGAAGTACCGGTCTAATTCTTCACCTGTACTCCTATCGACGTCTTCAGCCGGAGCCATATCGTTGGATAATATTGGACGGTCAGTGCCATATTCCAAATCTTCCCACCACTCCATATTTACTGCCCAGGGTGTTCCTGGGTTAGTCCAATTATAAGCAGCGAGATAGAAGCGGCGTTCCCAGTCTGCGCCACCTGTAAAGTTACCCTGATAGGCGCGATAGTCATTGTTGTGATTATCTCTCCACTCATTCCAGAATTGATTCCAATCAACAGAACTGCCGGCTAATTCAGCATTATAGGCAGTTTTAAAGGCATCTTCTTCAGGTAGGTTGGGGTCCGCGGGTGTGCTATCTGTATATGTAACCGTAATTTTTTTGTCAGCATCAAACATTTTTACGTTTCCCGGATGACCGCTAAGTTCGTAGGTAGCTGAGTCTTTCAGGTTTTTGTCAGTAATGGTATAATGCAAAGGTAATTTATCATTGGCATCACCAGGGTTTCCGTCATATTTATCAAATTCCCAGGAGGCCTCAGCGCCCTTGAGATAATAGGGTAAGGTAGTCGAAGCAGGATTGTTTACATCACCGGTTTTAAAATAGGTATTTCCAGTATAAAAATGGTAATAGATATCAGTCCACATATAATATGATAAGTCCTGGGGGTTGGATGGTGTGGTATCATAAGTTGCGTTGCCGCTGCAATCATAAAAACGGGAATGTAACGGCCGAAGGATATAGCCTTCGCCTTCGTTCTCAGAGCCGGAGGTTAATTGAGTGAGAAAGTAAAAGCGAGGGTTTCCTGTAAACCGAATGTCACCGTTAACATGGATGCCTCCGTAATTGCGGCCGTCAAAGGTAGCTGTGCCGAAGGTGTGGGTTTTGGAATAAAAGAAGAAATACTTATAGGCAGAGGTCCGACCTAAGCGGTATTCAATGGTGCGGGAGACACCATTAACTTCGGCTGTAGAAAGGATAACCAAGACCCCGGTGTAGTTTCCATTTTTCTGTTCAGGATAGGATTTTATGGAAAAATTCCTTCCAGTTACTTCTTGGTAATAACCTGTGGCTGCATCTATAGAGGTAGCAGGCATAGTTGTGAATTGGTCTTGAGCAGGATCGGCAAAATTAATTGTTATTCCTGAGAGATCTGTTCTGCTAGTTCCACCCGCGGGGACCCGATTATCACTATCCACATGAGTGTACCACTCAAAGTCGTGCTCAGAGGCCTCGGCATAGGCATAGGATATACCGGCCTCGGCTTCATAAAAGGCCAGCAGAGAATCGTTGCTTCGCCGGGCAAGCCGGTTTTCGTGTATTGCCCGCGTAAAAGAGAGCGCGCTTAATCCTAAAAGCATTATCACTACAAAATAAGAGGCGAGCAAGACTATTCCTTTATTGTTTTTGAGGATATTGCTCATCTTTTCTCCCTTTTCTATTTCCTCTTTAAGTATACCTCATTATCGCTCGTGTCCAAATTAGCTGGTTTCTATCGACGATATTATTCGTTTGAGTTCTCATTTTCAAAGTCGTCATTGCGAAGAACTGCGAGGCAAAGCCGAAGCAGGACTGAAGCAATCTCAAAAACGGGATTGCTTCCCCCAGCTAATTCACTTCGTGAA
>CAZPSS010000041.1:2379-8522 GCA_964589565.1 uncultured Planctomycetia bacterium | reverse complement strand
GCTTCCTCCTTATCTGGTATAACCTACTGGAATAATGTATAAAGGCTGTTCTTCGTCCGGCAGTTCGAGCAGACTTTTTACCGCCTCATCATCAAATGCTCCTACGGGCAGCGAACCCAATCCCAAGGCAACTGCCTGTAGATGGATATTTTGGGCAATATGCCCTGCTTCGATGTCGGTATAGCGCCTGCCTCTCTGGCCATAACGCCGGCTTACTCTTTCGTAAACCGCAGCAATGACAATAGCTGCCGGAGCCTGAGCAACAAAGCTCTGTCCCAACGCAGCCCCGGCCAATTCACGGCGCAGGTCCTTTTGCAAAACTTGCTCTAATTTATGCCCTTCCGGCAAATAGTGAAACAATCCGTCTTTATTGAGCAGATAAACTTCCATCGGGTAAAGCGCCCCGGCTGAAGGCGCTGCCCGAAATCCACTTCCTTCATCTGTAATCCCTTGCGCCGACCAGAGCAACTGGCTAATTTGGGCCAGCGTCAGCTCTTGTGAGTTGAATCTGCGCTTTGATCTTCTCTTGCTTATCGCTTCTTCAAGCGAGAACTTTCCTTTAATCTGAGGCCGGGGTAAAAGCATCTCCTTTTCCATTACCTTTAATTGTTGCGCGGATACAGAAAAAGTCCCCAGGATAAAGCCAATTAACAATACAAGCCCAAAAGTATATTTCATTTCCAGACCAAAAGTATAACATAAACTAAAGAAAATTACAACCTTTATTTCGAATATATTGACTGGGGTCGGTTTTTATGTTAAGATGAGGTTTCCATAACAAGGATTACACAAATGCAGCCGCCTAATATCTCAATTGTTATACCTGTCTATAACGAACAGGAGAATCTTACCCCCTTGCTTGAAGGGATAGTGCCGGCAATGGACAAGCTGGGTAAACCCTACGAAATTATTTTTATCGATGACGGAAGCAGTGATAAAAGCCTTGAGGTTTTAAAAGAACTATCAGGCAAGTATCCCTCTGTCCGCATTATTAAATTTCAAAGAAACAGCGGCCAAAGCGCAGCCTTTGACGCCGGCTTTAAGCTGGCCAAAGGCGAAGCCGTAGTAACTATGGATGCCGACCTGCAATATGACCCTGGGGACATTCCCTCTCTTTTAGAAAAATTGCCGGATTATGATGCGGCCTGCGGATGGCGCAAGATTAGGAGCGACCCCTGGCTGAAGCTAATCTCCACAAAGATTGCCAATGCGGTAAGAAATAAACTTAGCGGGGAAGATATAAAAGATACTGGCTGCTCCCTGAAGGCCTTCAAAAAAAGCTTTCTGGTAAATTTAAAAATGTATAAAGGGATGCATAGGTTTCTGCCCACTTTATTAAAGATGCAAGGCGCAAAAGTTTGCGAGGTGGAAGTAAAACACTTTCCCCGAAAGTTTGGCCGCTCAAAATATAATATTAGAAACCGCCTATTCAGGTCTTTCCTGGATTTATTATTTGTGGCCTGGATGAAAAAACGTAATCTAAATTATAAGATGGAGGAAATCAGATGAATCTCTGGATTGGCTTAGGACTTTTTGCCCAGTTTCTTTTTTTTCTGCGCTTTTTTGTACAATGGGTAGCTTCGGAGAAAAAAGGAGAAAGCACTATCCCCATATCTTTCTGGTATTTCAGTATAGCCGGAAGCGTACTTCTTTTGATTTATGCTCTTTATAGAAAAGACGTGGTATTTATTCTCGGGCAAAGCATGGGTTCATTGATATATATCCGCAATCTAATTCTAATCCACAAAAAAGGCAAAGCTATTGTTTAATATGCAAAGAAAAGGCATCTTAACAGCTGCCCTGGTGATTTTTTCTCTAATTGTGCTTTTCACAAACATGGGAAAGAGAAGCTTCTGGGAGCCGGATGAAGGAAGATATGCCGAGATATCCAGAGAAATGGTGGAATCCGGGGATTGGCTCACGCCCCGCTTAAACTATATCAAGCATTTTGATAAACCTCCTATTACCTATTGGCTTATCGGTTCTTCCTTTAAATTCTTCGGCCAAAGTGAATTCTCAGGCCGCCTGCCTTTAATTATTATTAGCCTGCTTGGGGTTTTGGCTGTTTTTTATCTGGGTAAAAGATTATTCGGCAGGCGCTGCGGGTTTCTTTCCGCAATCATCTTAATCAGCTCGCTGGGTTATCCGGCAATCTCGCGAGTGCTTTCCACTGATATAGTATTTACTTTCTTTTGCCTTCTCTGCTACCTAAATTTTGCCCGGAAAAATTATCTTCTTTTTTATCTTTCTATGGCCCTGGGCTTTATGACCAAAGGCCCTGTTGTGTTTGTAATTACTCTCCTGCCCATATCTATCTTTCTTATCTGGGAAAAAGAAGGGCGCATCTTCAAAGAAATGCGCTGGGGCCGGGGCATTTTTTTATTTGCCCTTGTTGCCTTTCCCTGGTTCATTTACGAAATCCTGCAAAACCCGGGCCTTATGCAGGATTGGCTTTTCCAGCAGACCTTAAATAGAATAGTGCGGCCAACGCAGCAGCCATTTTATTTCTTCATTCCGGTACTGCTTGGGTTTTTGTTTCCCTGGATATTTTTCCTGGCCGCGGCCTTAAAAAGATACCTTTCCTTCAGAAAGGCCTCATTCGACAAAGACCCGGCAAAGATACTTCTTCTGTTTCTTTGGTTTGCCGTGCCTTTCATTTTCTTCTCCTGCATCGGCAAAAAACTTGTTCCTTATATTCTACCTCTCTTAGCGCCCCTGGCAATAATCATTGGGCGATTCTGGGATGAGGCTATGGACAACCCTAAGATATTTTTGAGCAAAATATTTTCTGTATCTTACTATATATTTTTATTGTGCCTGGGGATTATGCTGCTGGGTATGATAGTCTTTTTAGCTCTGGGCTTTGACTCCAAACTGGGCATCGAGGCAGGGCGCTTAAATATAATTGCGCTCTCAATAATATTGGCGGGGGCAATAGCAATAAGCCTGCGCTTCTTTAAGTCAAAAAAAGTAGCAAGGCTTTTCTGGACTCTAGCCATAACTTCTGCGCTTTTCTTTCTTGCGGTAGTAGATTTGCTGCCCAAGATAGAAGTCAATGTCAGCAAGTCGATAAAGGGCCTGGCTCTTACGATAAAAGAAGGCTTAAGGCCGGAAGATAAGGTGGTTAATTACCGCTGTTTTTTGAAAGGCCTGCCCTTTTATCTTGGGCGCCGGACAATAGTAGTTGAGCGCGAGCGTAATATAAACTATGAAGAAAGCCCCGACAGCTGGCGCCATTACCTGCTTAAAGATAAAAGCCAATTATACAAACTTTTATCTGCAAAGGATATTAAGGTCTATTGTATTACCTATACCTGGGAATTTGAAAAGATAAAGAAAGATAATCCTGCGCCGCTCTATTTTCTGGACAAGGCGGGAAAATATGTGCTCTTTGCGAATAAGTAAGAGAGTAGAGCTATAAGCCGAGTTCTGTATTTGATGGCCATCCATCTAGCCTTGCCGTTACCGGCAAAATCAACGCCCCCGACTTCGCTCAGCGTTGATCCTGAGCGAAGCGAAGGATCTCGTTAGCGGTCAACCCGAAAGTAATGACGAGCCGGGCCGGCTCGTTGCCATAAAAGGCATCCTCTCCTATTCGACCTTTCTCCGCGTAGAGATTACCTCTTTTCACCCTCTGCACGACAAAAATTAGTGTCGGATGAGTTGTTGTCTCTGTGGCTCTAATCCTACCCCGCCCTTTTGGAGATTCCCAAAAAGACAAAGCGATGGGCGTTACCCACTACGCTGCCCTGCGGAGCTCGGACTTTCCTCCCGTCCCCCGCCAAAGCGGGGAACCAGCGGCCATCCGCTCTACCCTCTACTTTAATGACGAATTTTTCAATGTCTAATGACGAATGAATGACAAATTATTCAATGTCTAATGACGAAATTAAGTTTTTTACTTGTATTTGAACATTTGAGCATTGGACATTCATTAGTCATTCGGATTTAGTCATTAGTCATTTTAGTTTGTTTATGATTTGTAATTACGCTGCTTTCAGGCTGCTGTCTATCCTTGAATTAATGGCCTGGTTGGCAAGCTTATCGGACTCTTTGTTCTCCTCCCGGCTTAGCTGCTCTATCTCTAATCTATTGAAAGCAGTCCTTAGGTGTAAGAACTGTTCGTAATAAGGCCTTAAATTGGAATTTTTAACTCTATATTCTCCGTTTAATTGTTTAACTAAAAGCTCGCTATCTGAATAGACAACTACATCTTTAAAGCCGAAGATAACGGCCTCCTGTAAGGCATAGACAAGAGCTGTATATTCGGCAATGTTATTTGTGGCCTGGCCGATATATTTATAGAGTTTTTTTATCTGGCTGCCCTGCCCGTCTTTAATAACTATCCCGATTCCCGCCTCTCCGGGATTACCGCGCGCGGCTCCGTCTATATATATCGATGCTCTTTTCGTCTCCATCCCTCAGACGCTTTCCGTCCAATATAAAAGGCGGGCGCAAAAGTCGCAGGTTATTACTCTATCTCTCATTCTGGCTTCACTGATTACCTGCGGAGGCAGGACCCGGTGGCAGCCGCCGCAGGACTCGCCAACTATCGGTACTAAGGCCAACCCCTGCTTGGCCTTGAGTATTCTTTCGTATTGAGCAAGCAAACCCTTTTCGACATTAGAGCAAAGTTGAGTTCTTTCCTTCTCTAACGAAGACATTTTCTCGTCTATGCCCTGAATCTGCCGGTTGATTTTCTCTGTTTCTTCTTTTAACTTTTTCTCTTCGGCGGCCAATCTTTCTTTTTCTCCGGCAATCTCCGCTTTAACATTATCTATCTTCTCCATCAATTCCAGGATATCGTCTTCCAAAACGGCATTATCTGATTTCAGGCCTTCGATTTCTTTTTGTAAGGATAGATATTCCCTATTGGTCTTAACCTGTAAAAGCTGTGTTTGATATTTCTTGATATCCTTTTCCTTGGCCTCCATATCTATTTCGTACTCTTTCCTCTTTAGCTGTCGCGACTTAAGGTTATCCTCTTTGACTTTTATGTCTTCTCTTTTTTGAGAAAACTCCCTCTCCATGGCCTCTTTTTCTGCCGGTTTAGCAGCCTTTTCTTCCTGCAATCCGTAGATTTGGGCATCAATTTTTTGCAGTTCAACTAAAGTATTGATCTGTTCTTGAACCATTTGCATATTAATGAGCACATTACTTAGCGAACAAAGTGTGAGCTAAGTGATAAGTGCGAATTAATCCCCCCTGCTTTGTTTTCGCCTGTCCCTGCGCTTAGATTTGCATTAGCAAATCTGCAGGGAAAGAAAACAAGGGGGGATAATTGGGCCCACAAGGATTCGAACCTTGAACCAACAGATTATGAGTCTGCTGCTCTAACCGTTGAGCTATGGGCCCGTAGGTTGTAACTTACGTATTTATAAACACTTGCGAAGGAGCTATTTTTGGGGTATCTTGCTTTTTCTCTTTCAGTGTCCATAGCGTGTCCATTTGCCTGCCCAAAGTATCCACTGCCCGCTGTTTATGGTCTGGCGAAAGATGTGCATATCTCAAAGTCATCGCAATGGATTTATGTCCCATTAGCTCTCTCACAGTATTTAAGTCCACTCCGCTCATTACCAAGTGTGAAGCAAAGGTATGTCTTAAATCGTGGAAACGAAAGTTAATTATACCAGACTTCTTTAGTGCTGTAAAGAAGGATTTTCTGATGTGGGATTTTCTGGTTGGTCATTAGGATTAAAGTTTCAATTCTTTTGTTTAAGCCAGGTAATTATGCCTCCAGTGGCAATAAGGATAGGCATAACAAAAAGTATAACAGCCACCGTGCGTTTTTGCTTACTGGTTAACTCGAGCCGTTCGACTTTAATTTCTTTCTGGTCAATAAAAACGCGGTAATCCAATTCCGAAAGCCAATTGATCACATTCAGGCCCATCTCGGCATTGCTATACTGAGCGATAAAAGCATTGCTTAAGAAATTTGCATCGGTAAAAACAATAATTCGAGTGTCTGTGCCCGAAAGGGTATCGGTTGGTTTGCTCTCTTGTTTTGGCTCCCAGATAACAGAGGCGATTGTGATTGGTCCCTGTCTATCCAATCCTTGATCAAATTTAATCTGCAGAGTTCTGTCAGTCTCACCCCAGCTATCCTTTTCTGAAGCCGTTAAAACCAAGGGGGCTACTTTAAT
>CAZPSS010000041.1:0-2369 GCA_964589565.1 uncultured Planctomycetia bacterium | reverse complement strand
TACTTTAATTGACTGACGCCGGTCTTCTAAAATTGAAATTGATCGTGGACGGACATAAAAGGTGTAATCCAGATTTTTGACAATCGCTTTGTGCGAGAGATAATTGCGAGTAGCAGGAATGCCTACATCACCACTTACATGACTACTTAAATCCACGACAATATCATCGGCGATGTCTATCCCCCAATGATTGAGAATGCTATTTAGGGGCGGATTTTTGCGTTTTTCTTCTTCGCTGAGTGGTTTCTCGGGTGTAGTGACAGGGGTATTTTCGATTAAGAACAGGGCATCTCCACCCTGTTCTAAATATGCCTGAACAATCCTCTCTTCTTCCTCCGTTAGAGGATTTTGCGCTCCGGCAATAACAAGAACATCGCAATCGTCCGGAATCTCCTCTTCTATCCCCAGCATCAGCTCTTTTGTCTCAACATTGTTTGGGATTAATAATTTTGCCAGTATGCTCACACCGTTAGCGCCCTCATCCAAAATATTGTATTCACCATGCCCGGTTAAAAAGTAGACAATCCGCTTATCTCTGGCCACTTGGATAACGGCATTGGTTAATTGTTCCTCGTTTAAGGGCTGATTTGTAAAGTCAATATCCTTACGCTCATCTCCTGAGAGTACGATAACTTTTCTTTCCTCTCCACTGATAATACTGCCGAATTGGGCAGCATAACCAATTTGTACGATAGGGTCAATAACTTCGGCTTTGATTTGATCCTTAGAGAGTCTCTTATACTCTTTAAAAAGGTCTTCTAAGTACTTGGGTGGTATCCCCACATAAAAGGCGATTATTTTAACTTCTTGTCTGAGTTCTTTGATAAATGCGGCTGCGCTCTCTGTCAAGGTGTGCTGTTTGGCTTTAGTTACGTCCCAACGTACATTGTAGCGATGTGATAAGTAGTTGATTCCTACAAGAAGAAGCAAAAAAAGTACAACCACAAGCGTAATAAAACCATACCTTTTCCATCGAGAAGCTTCTTTTAATCTCTGCGCCTCCTTCTTTAGCCTAAAAAGGCAGACCAAAATACAAGCTAAACCGATTAAAGAAATAACGGCAGTTAGTTTGCTGAAATGGTTTTCTATAAAGGAGAAGCCCAGGCCATACAAAAGGCAGAGTGTCCCTGCTCCAAGTAATAAGGGAAGATTTTTCTGATTCTTAGTTAACACCATAGTTAACTCTCATATTTAACGCCATAGTCGATTCTCAATACTGAGTCTGGTCAAGGCAATACAAATAAGAATTCCGCTTAGGTAATAAACCAAATCAGCTGTCGTGAGCAGACCCACAGCAAAATTCTCGGCATGGCTCCAGGTGCCAATATATCGGATTAAGGTTTCCGCTAAACCACTAAAATACTTAATAAAACTTATTGAGAAATATAATAAAAACAAAATCATATAAGAACTCATTGCAGCGATAATTTGATTTTTTGTCCATGAAGAAGCTAATATGCCGATGGCAAGAAACAACGCTCCCTCTAACCAAATACCTAAATATCCTGCCAAAACGGCTAATCTGTCAGGTTGACCGAAAAACTCAATAATGAAATAATAGCTTGATGTCAGCCCAATGATTAGAGTAAAAAATATTAAACTACCCAGATATTTACCCAGCACAATAGCGGTGTTTGTTGTGGGGGTGGTCATTAAGAACTCTATGGTCCCAGAAAGCTTCTCTTCCGAAAAGACCTTCATAGTCAGAAGCGGAACAATAAAGATAAACAAAAATTCCATGGCTTTAAAGATATCGCGTAACGTGGCCTCTCTGTTTTGATCAACAATCATAAAGAAAAAGATATTAAACACAGAGATAGTGATAATTAAAACAATATAGGCAATAGGGGACCTGAAGTAGGCCTTTAGTTCTTTTTTAGCTATAATAAGAGCTTTGTTCATAGTGATTAGACCTTTCGTTAAAGCGGAATTACGAAAGTCTACCCTTTAGGGTTAATCTTCTTTTGCAGGATGCATCCTCAAGAATGCATCCTCAAGACTTGATTCGATCTCTCTTATTTCCAGAATCTGGCCGTTTGCACTTAACACCTTATCTGTCAACTCGTTATGGTACTCTAGTTTATTGATAATTTCTAACTTCATTGAATGCACATTATCCAAAGAAGTGATACTTATCTGTCTTAAGCTGTTGATTCCTTTGATCGCCTGCTCAATCTGCTCTCTTTCTCCTTTTATACGCAGGAACACCTTTTGCTGATTCCCCTGTTCTCCTAAAAGTTCTTTTAAAGACCGATCAACAATAATTTCGCCGGATTTAATGATTAAGACTCTTTGGGCAATCTGCTGAATCTCTGAGAGAATGTGCGTACTTAAAATCACGGTCCTTTCATACTCTAAGCTTTTGATCA
>CAZPSS010000040.1:0-8527 GCA_964589565.1 uncultured Planctomycetia bacterium | reverse complement strand
CGCAGGTTGCAAAAGATATAGACAAGTTAATATCCAGGCTTGAAGCCGAGATGCCTTAAACGATATGCAACTGCCGTTTTTGGGGTATAATTTTATAAGGATGATTGGTTGGCTATAGTGGACCGTAAAAAATTTGAGGAACTAGCAACAAAAGTCCTTAGTATTAGAGGCCGTTTCTTAAATTAATCGAAGATGTGTCCTAAGCCCAATCGGGAAAGTGTCCCCCAAGTCTCAAGATTTATCTTGAGACTATTTTTGTTTAGAGGTATAATTATGGGAAGCGGAGAGACTGTTTTCATGTCCTGGTATGTCTACATCGTCCAATGCAAAGACTCCAAACTCTACACCGGCATTACTAATAATCTAAAGCGCAGAATCAATGCCCACAATAGCGGATCCGGAGGCAAATTCACCACGGTTACCTGTTCACGCTGTAAATACACAGAAATTTACAGAGCCACCACCAGTACGCTCAGCAATGTCTTTGACTTCTTCACAAATTAAGAAATAAGAAAAAAAAAGGGGGGGGGAGGTACTTTATGACTCCAGTAGATGCTTTGAAATTAGCCTTATCTAAAGAAGAACAGGCAATAAAACTATACCAGAATTTATCAGTTAAGCATTCAGAAATAAAAGAGCTGCTTCTATCTTTACTGATCGAAGAACAAAAGCATAAAAAATTGATAGAGGAAAAAATCTCCGATTTAACGCGTTACTAGTATGAAATTCTAACCTGGTTAGATTTTGCAGGTTAGAAGCTGTTAAAAGGAGGGGAAAGATGACAAAGTTGGATGTGAAGGCCTTGGGCCTTAGTTGTGGTATTATTTGGGCCGGAGGTATGTTGCTTATGGGAATATTGAATATGGTGTTTGACTGGGGTGATGTGTTTGTAGCGATTATGTCTTCACTGTATATCGGCTTCAAACCGACAGTTCCAGGAATTATTATTGGCGCTGTTTGGGGTTTTGTGGATGCCGGTATAGCAGGAGTTTTAGTTGCCTGGCTATATAATAAACTGGCTAAATAATCAGGAAGTAGGTCCTTCGTCCCGAAGTTTCGGGACTCATTTGGCCGTAATACCTTGACACAGCGGCATAAATTCGGCCATACAACTTACGTCGCTATCGCTCCGTAAGTTGTGGCCTCATTTAAAGGAGGTGTGATGTGGGAGAAGGTGAAAGCAAACACGATAAGTTTAAGAGGCTGGCGTCGCAGAGAGTGACGAATGCAATAAAGAAGATAGAGCTGATAGGAAATCTATCGTCTTCCGGTTATGAATATACCCCGGAAGAGATAGAGAAGATATTTGCGACCCTTCAGCAAACTCTTGATAATACCAAAAATAGATTCTCTAAAACTAAGAAAGAAGAAACAGGGAAGTTCGAGCTGTAAATAAAAGAGACGTAAAAGAGACGTTGTCTATTAAAGGAGGGTGGATCATGGTTGCATTCGTAAAGTTTCTGGGTATTTTTATAGTCGGCTTTGGGGTTGCCTATTTTGTAAAGCCAGGTATGATTAAGCCGTATATGGCTTTTTGGAAGAATAAAAAAAGACTTTACCTGGGAGGGGCATTGGCCTTTCTAATAGGTATTGTACTCTTGCTTGCTGCCTCGCAATGCAGATGGACAGGGTTTATAGTTGCATTCGGCATTTTGTCGGTTGCCAAGGGCATTTGGCTGTTTATCATTAGCCAGGAGAAGGCAATATCCATATTAGACTGGTGGACAAAAAGGCCGATTATATGGCTACGCGTCCATGCGCTTTGTGCCGTAATCATTGGCGTATTGCTTATCTATTCCGCATAATAATTCCTGTGGAGGCTAAGCCTCAACAGTTAAGGATTCGATGTTATGGTTGGAATGTCGGTAGGTATATTTTTTGCTATCTTTTTTGCGGTCATATTGTTTAACATAATCGTGCTGATGGCCTTTAGGCGAAAAGGCGTTTCAGTTTTAGATGGCCTGTTTAAATTTTATTTTAAACACGGTTTCTTCTGGTTTTATCGCCAACCGCAACTTTATTTCAAAGATAGCTACGCAAAGCTTGTGCGCCTGACAGGCATTGCGGGCTTATCAACCTTCCTAATAATCTTATTATTCCTCCTTACATCCTGCGCCCCTGCCAACTCTACGGATATTTTAGTTACCAAAGTCTTTGATGGGGATACCATTCGGCTTGCCAATGGAGAGAAAGTCCGGCTTCTGGGCATAGATACCCCGGAGATGTACGAATCAGACAAACTCTATAGAGATGCCCGGAGAACGGGTGAGAATATAGAAACTATTATGGCTAAGGGTAGAAAATCCTATAAGTTCACCAGGGAATTAGTAGAAGGCAGAAGGGTGATGTTGGAGTTTGATGTAGAGAAAAGAGATAAATATGGAAGATTGTTGGCACATGTGTTCATTGCAGATACGCAACTATTTTTGAATGCCGAAATACTTAAGGAAGGCTATGCCGAACCCATGGTCATTCCACCCAATCTTAAATATGCAGATTACTTCCAAGAGTTATATCAGGAAGCAAGAGAAAATAAAAGAGGGCTGTGGAGCATACAATAGAGACTGTCTCTTATCTGCAGGCTATGGAAAAATATGCGAAGTATATAAATAAAGCCAAAAGGCTGAAGGTAAAGGATGCCAAGATTATTCCTGCCAAGAGCATTGTTACGGCTGAATGGGTGAGGCTGAAATGTCAATTTGGATGCGATGGCTATGGACAGTGCTTGACTTGCCCACCTTATTCGCCTACACCTGAACAAACCAGGAGGATGTTGGCAGATTATAAACATGGGCTGTTAATTCATGGCGATGAATATACCAACATCCGCAAGATTATTTCTATATTGGAGAAGAGTATTTTTCTGGATGGATATTATAAGGCTTTTGGAATGGCTGCCGGTCCATGTGAGCTCTGCGCGAAGTGCCCAAAATTCTGCCGGCATGCTGAGCAGGCCCGGCCATCAATGGAAGCTTGCGGAATAGATGTATTCAGCACTGTCCGGGCAAACGGATTTCCAATAGAAGTTTTGAAAACGGATAATTGTAAGGGGAATTATTATGGTGTAGTACTTATTGAATAATTATTAGAGATCGTTTTATTTAGAGGTATAATTACGGGAAGCGGAGAGACTGTTTTCAAAAGAAGCAGGGATAAAGAGGTTACCGAGAGAAAAGAAATTGCGGTTGATTAAATGAAAATTTCGGTTAAGGTTAAGCCTCAAGCCAGGGAAGACAAGGTTGAAAAGATAGGCTTGAATGACTATGTAGTTTGGGTAAAGGCCAAAGCCATAGAAGGTAAGGCAAACCAGGCTGTAATAAAAATATTATCTGAATATTTTGATATAGCCAAGTCTAAATTGGTTCTTATTAAAGGAACAAAGGCCAGAGATAAAGTTTTTAAGGAGGTGTGATGTGGAGAAGGTGGTATCCATATTAGACTGGCGGGCAGAAAGACCGGCTGCATGGCTCCGCATCCATACGGTTTTTGCCGTAATAGTTGGCGTATTGCTTATCTATTCCGCATAAGAGGGTATACAAATGAAGGCATACACTGAATACTTATGGTTCAATACCAAGAATAAGAGAGAGTTCGTCAATATAACGGCGCAGGTTGAAAAATG
Source organism: uncultured Planctomycetia bacterium (assembly GCA_964589565.1). GTDB lineage: Bacteria > Omnitrophota > Gorgyraeia > JAFGHF01 > JAFGHF01 > CAZPSS01. Next base: position 4,905 of record CAZPSS010000040.1, on the reverse strand, counting down.
CGTGAAAAAAAGCGGCGTAAAAGAAGGCTTATGCCTGGTTAATCCAATGCATATCACCGCCAGCGTCTTTATTAATGATGATGAATCCGGCCTGCATCAGGATTTTGAAAAATGGCTTGAGCAGTTAGCTCCCCATAGCCCTATTTCGCAATACAAACACAACCTCAGCGGAGAAGATAACGCCGATGCGCATTTAAAAAGGACAATAATGAGCCGCGAGGTTGTAGCAGCTATCACTAAAGGCAAGCTTGATTTTGGGCCCTGGGAGCAGATCTTCTATGGTGAATTTGACGGCCAGCGCAGAAAAAGGGTATTGGTAAAAATTCTAGGCGAATAGCCAAAAAGGTGCTTGGATGGGAAAGGTGATTGCAGGTATATTTTTATTGGTTTTATGTATCAGTCTGGATAAGGCGCAAGCTGATGAGGTATTAACCTGGGAAGACTGCGTTCAGGAAGCAAAGCAGAATCATCCTGATTTAAGAGCAGCAGAAGAAGAATTAAATCAGGCAAAAGCCACTAAGGCAATTGCCAAAAGCGACGCTTTGCCTCAGATAACTGCCGGTTTAAGCGGAAAAACTGCAAAGGCATCTAGCGGCGCTATTGCCGATGCATATGCTTATGATGTAACCGGAAAACAATTATTATTCGATGGTTTCCAAACCGCTCATGATATAGCCTCTGCCGCAGAAGATGTGAGAGCAGCGCAATACGATTATGAAGTAACTTCATCCAATGTGAGATTAAGTTTGCGGACTGCCTTTGTCAAGCTTTTAAAAGCGCAGAGCCTGTTAAATATTACCGAAGATATCGCCAAACGCCGCAAACAGAATGTTGACTTGGTAGAATTGCGCTATGAGGCAGGAAGAGAACATAAAGGTTCGCTGTTAACTGCTCGAGCAAATTTTGCCCAGGCCGAATATGAAGTTTCTCAAGGCCTGCGGGATATCGATTTAGCGCAAAGACGGCTGACCGGGGAATTAGGCCGCAGCAAGTTTTCGCCAGTTAAGGTAAAAGGAGATTTCGAAATTTTATACTCTAATCGCGAAAGGCTCAATTTTGAAAGTTTAGCCGAAAATAATCCTGTTTTACGTGTCTTGATAGCTAAGAAAGAATCAGCCCGATTTGATTTAAAATCCGCTAAAGGGGACTTTTTTCCTGAGGTTTATGCCAATGCCTCGGCAGGGGAGAGCGATTCACACTGGCCGCCGCGCAATGATGTATGGTCGGCTGGCGTAAGTTTATCTTTGCCTATATTTGAAGGAGGAAGCCGGATAGCTCAACTTTCTAAATCCAGAGCGGCGTTAGATCAGGCGCATGCAGATGAGAGAAGCGGCAGAGATGATGTGATTTTGACTTTAGAACAGGCCTGGAAGGATTTGCAGGACGCGATAGACAAGGTGGAAGTGCAACAAAAATTTTTAGAGGCAGCCGAAGAACGGGCCAAAATAACTCAAGCGCAATATTCCGCCGGCCTTACTTCCTTTGATGACTGGACAATTATTGAAGATGGCATAGTCAGCGCCAAAAAATCTTTTTTGGATGCGCAGGCAGACGCTTTAATTGCCGAGGCTGTATGGTTTCAGGCAAAAGGAGGAACGTTAGGTTATGTTCAAAAATAAAAAATGGATTTATCTTAGTTTAGCGGTTGTTTTAGTTATTTCGATAGTTTTTATAGTTAAGGCAAGGCAGAACAAATCTTCCAATGAGGTTATTAGAGAAATAAATCCCTCATTTGGCAATATCCAGAACTTTATTTCTACCACCGGCGCAGTCCAGCCCCAGAATCGCTTAGAAATAAAACCGCCGATTAGCGGCCGAATTGAAGAAATTTTAGTTAGAGAGGGCGAGAAAGTAAAAATTGGCCAAATTTTAGCCTGGATGAGCTCGACAGAAAGAGCCGCCCTTTTGGATACGGCTCGTTCTCAAGGCCAAGAAACATTAGACTATTGGAAACAGGCATATAGGCCTACTCCTCTTATCGCCCCAATTGATGGGGATGTAATTGTGCGGGCAGTTGAGCCCGGCCAGACCGTTACTTCTTCCGATGCCGTAATTGTATTGTCGGATCGGCTGATTGTTAAGGCCCAGGTTGATGAGACTGATACTGGAAAAGTAAAGATTGGTCAAGCAGCAACCATTAGCTTGGATGCATACCCTCAAATTAAAGTAAAAGCAACGGTTGATCACATAGCTTATGAGTCTAAGATTGTAAATAATGTTACTATTTATGAAGTAGATGTTCTTCCGGAAGAGGTGCCTGAGGTATTTCGTTCAGGTATGAGCGCGAGTGTAGATATTATAGAGGCAAGCAAAGAGAATATTTTACTTATACCTCTGGAAGCAGTTAAGCGGGATAAAGAAGGCGGTTTTGTTCTCGTAAGCCGGGGCAGAGTTGGAAAAGCTATTGAAAAAAGAGTCACGCTTGGCATTTTTGATGAGAATAATATCGAGGTTATTTCAGGGCTTAGGCCCGAAGATAAAATAATAATTAAGTCCAAAACTTACCGCCCGGAAAAAGACCCTTCCTCAGGGGGAAATCCTTTAATGCCTTTTGGCAGAGGAAGACGATAAAATACTTAGCCGACAGCAATAAACAGATGATAGAATTAAAGAATATAAGTAAGACCTACAAGACCGGCAAATTAGGAGTGCGGGCGCTGCGCAATATATCTTTAAAGATTGCCCGCGGGGAATTTGTAGCCATTATTGGCCCTTCAGGCTCAGGCAAATCTACCCTTCTTCATATCTTAGGTTTTTTAGACAGGCCCGATTCAGGTTCATACCATTTAGGTAAAAAAGAAATAACCAGGCTTACGGACGATGAATCAGCTATTTTAAGGAATCGTTTAGCCGGTTTCGTCTTTCAGCAATTTCATTTACTTGGCAGAATAACTGCCTTGGAAAATGCGCAACTCCCTTTAATCTATGCGGGAAAGCGTCATCTGAAAAGTAAAGCGCACGATGCGATTAAAGAAGTAGGCCTTGCGCACAGGGAAACCCACCGGCCGAATGAACTCTCCGGAGGCGAACAACAGCGGGTAGCCATTGCCCGTTCCTTAGTGAACGAACCTTTGCTTATTTTAGCTGATGAGCCGACAGGAAACCTGGATACAAAAACCGAAGAAGAAATCGTCGCCATTTTAAAGCGCCTGAATGAAAAGGGCAAAACCATTATTATGGTAACTCATGAAAGAGAAATTGCTCAAAGCGCAAAAAGAATCATTAGTATGCGCGACGGAGAAATTGTCTCTGATGAAAAAATAGATACTAAATCCAAGACTTCTTCAATTCCGGAGGATATTTCCCCGGACGATATTTTGTTTCAACCTCATCTTTCGCAAGGTAAAGCCGAAGTTATGGATCACCTTCGTCAGGGTGTCCACGCTATTATGTCTCATAAGATGCGTTCTTTTCTTTCTATGCTGGGCATTCTTATCGGTGTGGCAGCAGTGATTGCTATGCTTGCTTTGGGGCAGGGAGCAAGGGAATCTATTTCGCAGAGACTTGCTTCTTTAGGTTCAAATCTTTTAATGGTAAGACCTGGTTCCCGGCGAATGCACGGCGTATCCTTAGAAGCAGGAGCAGTTACCCGTCTTACCATGCAAGACGCAAAAGCTATAGCTAAGTTGCCTCAGGTAAAGAATGTTTCTCCTTCGGTTGGCGGCCGCGCTCAGCTTGTATATGGCAATAAGAACTGGAATACGCAGGTCCAGGGCGCAGGGGTGGATTATGCGACAATGCGAGCCTCTGTCCCTACTGTCGGCAGATTTTTTACAGAAGAAGAATTAAGGGTGAGGCAGAAAGTAGTTTTGCTGGGGACTACAGTTGCCAGAGAACTCTTTGGAGATACTAATCCAGTTGGTGTAACAGTTAAAATAAATCGCATAAATTTTCAGGTAATTGGTGTTCTGCCGGAGAAAGGCGCAACCGGCTGGCGTGATCAGGATGATTTAGCGGTTATCCCCGTTACTACGGCGATGTTCCGGCTTTTGGGAAAAGAATATATCGATTCTATTGATGTGGAAGTAAGGGATTCCAGCTTGATGGAAGAAGCTGAAAGCGCAATAGGTGAACTTATTATTAAACGCCACCGTCTTAATAAAGAGAGAGAAGATTCATTTCAAATTCGCAATATGGCTGAAATTCAGGAGACCATAGAGAGCACAACTAAAACAATGACCTGGCTTTTGGGTTCTATTGCGGCAATTTCTCTTTTGGTAGGCGGCATAGGCATTATGAATATTATGCTTGTTTCGGTAACCGAGCGCACAAGAGAAATAGGCCTGCGTAAGGCGGTGGGGGCGCGCAGGATAGATATAATGTCCCAATTTCTTATTGAGTCGATAGCTTTGACTTTTGCCGGCGGAATAGCAGGCGTTGCCTTTGGTTGGTGTATAGCTTGGTTTTTGGCAATCTTTGCTGGTTGGGCAACAAAAGTTTCCGCTTTTTCTATTATACTTGCCACAACATTTTCTATTGGTGTAGGTATAGGCTTTGGTCTTTGGCCTGCGCGCCAGGCCTCAAAACTGGATCCAATTGAGGCATTGAGATACGAATGAATTCGAATTCGAGGGACACAACACTGAGATACGAATGAATTCGAATTCGAGGGACACAACACTTATTTATATGATAATTTGATAATTAAGTAATGTGTCCCCATAATTCAAGGGGAAAGGAGGTGTAGAAATGAGTTGGAAATTGTTTTGGCAGATAGTATTGTTGATGGTTATAGGCGTACTAGTCTTATCTGCTTTAAAATTTAGTGTGTTACGTTGTAAATATGGGCGTATGGGTAAATATTTACGAGGACATCCCGAGAAAAGCTTGCAGAAATAACCCAAAATGGGCGAATTCGAGGGACACAACACTTATTTATATGATAATTTGATAATTAAGTAATGT
>CAZPSS010000039.1:0-8588 GCA_964589565.1 uncultured Planctomycetia bacterium | reverse complement strand
AAAATACCTCTTACTTGCCGCCTCATCTTTACCCCTTATCTTTTTATCTGTGTAATCTGCTTTTAAAATCTGTGTAATCTGTGATAAAAAAAACCGGGTTGTCTTTTCCTTTCGGCAACCCGGCTGTCCTTTCGGCCCGTGGCTTTGCGCTCCCGAATATTCGGGATTGCCCTTTCGAGTAATCTTTTGCTGAATACACTATAAGTATAGCATATAGAGAGGGACTTGGCAAGGACAAAAAGCTAACTTTTGTTACTCTTAACAAATAGTAGCAATTTGCCGATAAATCGGCAAACTACATTAGTGTAGTTGCCCAATTTATTGGGCAGGTTACAGATAGATACGCAGGCCCTTCTGGTCAGGGAATTTTACCCCGCTTTGATTAAACCTCTGGCAGGCAATCTGGACATCTTTTTGCAGTCTTTTTTGGTCAAAGGGGCAAAGAAAGAGCTCCCAGCAATGCTGCCTCATTTTTAAATAGCCGCAGTGCCGGTAAAGCTTTTCACCCATAGATTCCAGGGTTTCTGCTTCATACTCCGACGGGAAGAAATGGCTTAAACTGTAGCGATGAAGATGTTCCAGGAAAAGTCGGAAGGCATCCAGAGGGCCTTGGCTAATTGACAAACCGTCATTGCGAACCCCGAAGGGGTGAAGCAATCTCAACGTTTGAGATTGCGCAGCCTGTTGCGAGCCCGTCTTTGAGATTGCTTCGTCGCCTTCGGCTCCTCGCAATGACGGGCGAAGCAATCTCGCTCCTCGCAATGACGGTTGAGAGCGCGCAAGCGCCTCCTCATACGCCTCCTCCAGCAGGTCGTAATAAGTCTTTATTTTTGCTTGGGGCCAGCGGGAAAAGTACTCCTCAACAATCTTCCTGATGTAGCGTTCTTCTCGTTGAGAAATATTGGTAATCAAGGCCACGCGTTCTTCTTCTCTTCTGACCAGGGCTGCCCTAACTCTAACGTTTTTAGATAGTTGTGGGTTAAAGAGGTTTATCCGGGCATCGGCCACGGCCATAGACTCCTTTGCCAGGCCAATGCGATACTGCTTAAAGTCTTTGACGATTTGACTGCCTTGAAGGCGCGCATATTGCCAGGGGCTTAAAGGGGCAATAAAAAAACATTTTTGCTGCGGCTTGAGTTCCCGCCAAAGGCTCAGAGTCTCTCCTGCTTTATCCGCGATAACGATGCGGGCAATTGACTTATCAGCGGCCTCTTCAAAACATTGAATCAGATTAAACATCTCCGGCGGTAAAAAGGTATAGCCCGGTGAGGTCTGGAGAATCAGAGGCCGCCGCGGAGAGGGGGATTGAAATATGTTCTTTACATAACCCTTTGTTTTATTTAGGGTTGCGCTAAAGAATCGGGGAACCTTGCTGTCCGGCCAGACTGTGCGGCATTGCGCATCAAGATAAAATGTTTGACCCAAAAAATCGATGCGCACCAAGAGAGCTTCGGTGCAAATCTTTGCAACTTCTTTAATAATAAAGGGTAACAGCCTCTGGTCAGATAAATAGCGTAAATACTGGACAATCTCCTGCTGGCCGGGCCCGCCTGCCTGGCTAAATTCGTGGTGGGCAGGGAGGACATTTTGCTCAGTTAGGTAGAGTAGCCCCCGATATGGATAGCCGGCGATATCCGACGCTGTCTTAAGGCCGAAAACAGGCGCATAAAGTAAAAGGGCATTAATTTGCCGGGCCAGCTTAAGCGCTTTTATGGCTTGAGCGGATTCTGTGCTGGTTTTGAGCAGTTGGTTCATCGCCGCCAAAAGCCCCATTTCCAGCTCTGCGCCTTTGAGAAAGAAACTTCCCGCGCAATCCAAAAAAATACTGCGCGACGGCATTTTCCCCATAGGAACAATGCGCTTGCGGCCCCGACGGAGTTTGAGCTTTAAGGCTGCGGCTCTTTTGCTAATGGTCGATTTGGAAATTTGCAGGCCATATTTCCGAACAATAACCTGCGCCAATTCCCTGTATTTTAAGGCCGCACTGCCCTTTATCTGGGCCTCAATAAAACCCTTAATCTCTGGGGTAAGTTTGGTCATCTTACTTTCCTTCCCACGTCATTCAGACTGTGTCGTAAGGATATAAGGGTATCGGCAGAAGTAAACATTTATTGACAGTGTTAACATAAAAAACACACAGGGTTACAAAATTTCTCCATCAACCATACCTCAATTCTACCCTATGTTCCGCCTATTGTCAAGTACCTTTTTTTTGCAGAAGTAAACATTTATTGGCAGTGTTAACATAAGTAAGGTAACGAGTTACAAAAATGAGAATGGGAAGGCTATTTGAACTGCATAATATCGCCAACTTGGGCATTTGTCTGGCTTATTTTGCCGGCAGGTAATTCTATGGCGAGCTTACTGCCCCATACTATGGGACCGAGGCGATTAGGAGGCATATTCCGGAACAATCTGATTATTTGCATATTCTTATCCAAAAATAGCACATCTATGGCAAAAAGCATAAAAAAGGTATGAATTGAGGAGCAAGGCTTAAGGACTAAGGCCTCATTGGCAGAAAGGCTGTCTTTGCCCAGAAGCCCTTTCATCCTCTGGCCTAAAGAGAAGGCACATTTCGCTTCCTGGGCAATAACCGTTCCTTTGCTGACATTGAGAATCTGCATTTTAAGCTTTGAAGAGGGTGGGGGAGAGTTTGATGCCTTTGAGGCGCATCTCTTCGATAAAGGTGGGGAGAAAGCCCGTGGCCTTAAATGCGCCTAATACCTTCCCCTCTTTATCAACACCGGTCCGCTTAAAGACAAAGATGTCCTTCATCTCAACCTCTTCGCCTTTAAGGCCTAAAACCTGCGTAATGCACATTACTTTTCTTGAGCCGTCAGTCAAGCGGGCAGTGTGGATAATCACATTAATCGCCCCGGCGATCTGCTCGCGAATAGCCCGTATAGGAAGCTCGACCCCGCTCATCAGGACCATTGAATCCATGCGGGCCAGGACATGATGGGTAGAGTTGGCGTGAATGGTGGTTAGGGAGCCGTCGTGTCCGGTATTCATTGCCTGCAGCATATCCGGGGTTTCGTTGCCGCGGCATTCCCCGATGATAATGCGGTCGGGACGCATCCTTAAACAATTACGGAAAAGGTTTCTTATCGTGATACCTCCCTTACCTTCAATATTGGGCAGGCGCGACTCCAGTGATACCCAGTGCTCCTGCTGCAGTTTAACTTCCGCCGCATCTTCAATAGTAATAATCCGCTCTCCGTCCGGGATAAACTGGGAAAGGGCGTTCAGGAAGGTAGTCTTGCCGCTGCCTGTGCCTCCGGAAATAATCATATTTTTTCTCACCAGCACACAGGCTTCTAAAAACCCGGACATATCAGGACTTAAGGTGCCGACATCGATTAAACCTTCCATTGTGTAGCGCTCACGGGAAAATTTGCGGATGGTCAAACTCGGGCCTTTAAGCGATAAAGGGGGAATAATCGCGTTGACGCGCGAGCCGTCGGGAAGGCGCGCATCCACCATCGGCACGCTTTCGTCAATCCTTCTGCCCAGGGGCGCAACAATGCGCTCGATTACTGCGCGCACCTGGTCATTATTGATAAATTTTTTATTGGTGAGCTCTATCTTTCCGTGGCGCTCCACGTAGATATGGTCTTTATTGTTCACCATCACTTCGGTAATTTCGGGGTCTCTTAACAAATCCTCGAGGGGGCCAAGGCCCAAGGCCTCATCAGTAATCTCTTTTACCAGTTCCTTACGCACTTCATACGAAGAAATCAATCCCGCGGCTTTGGCCGCCAAAATATTAGAAATAACCTTCTCCGTCCTCTCGCGCAACTGCCTGGCCTTTTCCGGGTTGCGGCTTAAGCCTACCACATCCAGGCTCTTCAGGTCCAGCTCCTCAATCAAGCGCCTGTGCACTGCCTGCTTGAGTAGAATAATCTCATCCTTTTCTTCCTTAGCCGGAGCCAAAAGCGGAGCAGTCATTTCGTATTGCTCCCAAAACTGTCCTACCCGAGGGGCCTCTTCCGTAACACGCGGGCGCTCTAAGCGCTCGATGTATAAATCCTGCCGGCCGGCCAGGGCCTCGGCCAGACTTTGCGTTGCCGCGGCAATTTTACTACGCGGTGAGTCGGTTACAAAAGGCACTCCCCTGTTAACTGCCAGGCCCACGGTGCGCCCATCACTGGGCAGGTGGGCAAGGACACCGCAGCGCAGGGCTGAACTTATGTCCTCCCAGCGCACCCCGCCCCGGCTTTCGGCGCGGTTTAAAACAATCTTTACCATAGCTAAAGGAAAATGCAGGCTCTCCATCGTATCAATGCTCCATTCGGTTTGATACACGGAAAGCACATCCGGAGTGGCAACCAAAAGGATAAGGTTGGAGTTATCAAATAGATAGATCAAGACATCGGTAAAGAAAGAGCCGGCATCAATAATAATAAATTCGTATTCGGATTTAAGCAGGTTCAGAATTACCTCTAATCGGGAAGGGTTAATCTGGGGAATCTCTCTGGGCTTGCCTACCGCCGGCAGGACATCCACGCCACTGGAATGGCAGCTCATATGTCCTTTGAGAGAGCCGGCTTTTTCTAACCGCGACAGTTGAGGAATCAGGGAAAAGATAGTTTCTTTGGGCTTGAGGTTCAAGAGCTTGGCCACATTTCCGCCAAATTGAAGGTCCAGGTCAAGAAGGACAACACGTTTTCCGAGCTGCGCCAGGCTCACAGCAACATTAGCGGCGAGCAGCGTTTTACCCACTCCGCCTTTAGTGCTGAATACCGAAATTATCCGGCAGGTATGGTTGCTCATTGTAGTCTACTCGTCATTGCGAGCCCCGAAGGGGCGAAGCAATCTCCGCGTTTGGGATTGCGCAGCCTGTTGCGAGCCCGTCTTTGAGATTGCTTCGTCGCCTTCGGCTCCTCGCAATGACGGGCGAAGCAATCTCGCAGTCCTCGCAATGACGTTTCTGTGTCTTCACTCATTTTTCACGTAACTTTTGAATACTACCGGCACGGTTAAGTACAGTTCTTTCTGCTCCATATGCGGGGGAAAGGACGGATAAGGAACAGCCCCCTGGACCGCGCCGAGAGCGGCTTCATCCAGGGCGCTGAATCCCGAAGATTCTTTAATTCTGGCCTCTCTTAATCTCCCGTCGGAGGAAAGACGCAGGGCAATCTTAACAGTTCCTCCAAGATTGGCTTCTTTAGCCCCGGCAGGATAAACAACTGAGTGCGCAATAATGTCTTCTATCATCTGACTGTAATAAGCAAGAGGAAAAACCTCCTCGGTATAGGGCGCAAAACCTCCTCCGGCCCCAATAGCCGCCTCCTGTTTATCCATCTCCCGGGCAATATATTCGCTGCTGGGCTTATCGCCGATAATCTTCGGCGTCAAAGAAATGACCAGCTCTGTGCGCTTATCTTTAAACTCTGTAGATTTAAACAGTTCTCCCAGGATAGGAACCTTGCCTAACCAAGGGAGCCTGTCTATATCCTGACTATCATCATTTTTAATCAGTCCGGCAAGAAAAATCGTGTCTCCCTCATTAAGGAAAAGTTCACTCTCGGCCTTTCTGGTCTTTATGGCAGGAATGTTATATCCGGATTGAGTAACAGCATTAGTCGCATCTAAATCGGAAACTTCAGCTTCAAGCCTGATTTTAATCTCATTCTTAGAGTTAACTTCAGGGTTTATCTTCAAATTTACCCCATAATTCTTCCATTGCACACTGGTCCGGCCTTCGGTCTCTACCGTAATATAAGGCACCTCCCCGCCCACCAAAAAGGAGGCCTCTTTGCCGCTTAAGGTAACTAATTTGGGATTGGCCAGGGTGCGCGCCTTGTTCTCTTGTATCAGGAAATTCAGTTTGGCGGTTACGCCGGTCCTGTCCCAGCGGAATACCTTCCACAGCTTAGGAGCTTTGCCGTCAATGCCGGAGCCTGTAGCCTCACTATATGTAACTGGCAAAGAATTTGACCAATCTAATCCCAATTTTTTCGTATCGTTTAAACCCACCTCCAGAACACTGACATCTATTTCTATCAACGGCTGGCGGTCTTTAATCTTAACCAAATTGACTACGTTGGCAAAAGGGGTTAAAATATCCTTGATTTTCTTAAGTTCGTATTCGGTTAGAACTTCAGCAATTGCATATATATTGTCTCCTTCTACCTTTACCTTTACTCCTTCAATATCCGAGGAACCAAATAATCCTCTAATTCTCTGAGCAGTCTTTTCTAAGTCCGTGCCGATTACGGCAATGGTAAAGGAACGCTGGCCGGACTCATCCCAGATAATTAAACTGGTAGCGCCTGCCTTTTTAGCAATAAGCATTATTTCCCGCTCACTTAAAACAGTGATATCGGCAATGGCCGGATCGCCTATTGCCACCCTTTCCAGCTTATATACAGGAAAGACCTTTAATTCATTGATCACCAGGCGCACCTCTTGCCCCCAGGCGCAGGTGTTACTTAAGGTCAATACTGTAAGGAAAATTATCAAAAACAATGGCTTTATTTTCAAGGCGTTATCTCTTCTCATACCGTCATTGCGAGGAGCGCAGCGACGAAGCAATCTCAAGAATGGGATTGCTTCGCCCCTGAGTTTACCCTTAGTAAGGGGGGCTCGCAATGACAATCTCTTTGCTCTTATCTGCGTAATCATCATTTTTTCTTTGTGGGCACAGGAGTAACTTCCTTTTTTAATCCGCGGATAACTTCTACCTGAGGGCCCATCTGGGCTTCAGGACGCCTGATATATAGCTGCAATATAGTGTTCAGGTCAATTGCCGGCGGCAGATTGCTCAGGTCTACTGTAGGCAAGGCCTTGCCTGTTTCCATACGCGGCCTGAGAGTCAGGCGGATATTGCCGTGCTGCATAGCCACGGTAAGAACCTGCACTTCCTGAGGCGTTAGCGCCAGGGTAACGGTGCCTTTGGCGCTCGGAGCTGGGGCCTTCTCATCCCGTCTTTTTCTCTCTGCTTCCTCCGGCACCATTTGCTGGCCTACAGCTAAAACCAGCACATCCTGAAACAGGGTTAATGTAACCGCGGGTGTAGTAAAGATAGCTAAAACATCCACATGGTCTGCCGGACTAACCATTCCGCCTACAGAAGAGGCGCTTTCCAAAGAAATGGTTACTGCCCTTTTCCCGGGAGGGGTCTTCACAGCTAAAGTCAGGCTTGTCCCCGTGGCCAATTTGGTGCGCAAAATCTGCTCTCCGGCCATAATTGTGGCCAGGACAGTTTTGCCCACAGCAGATTCTCTGGAAGTCAGCGCCCCCGGCTGAACAAAGTTAACCGGAATTACCTTAGAAGCCAGCATATCATACTCAATCGCCGCGCCTTTAGATATGTCTTTGGAGGCAATTAGCACTTGAGCCTCTTTGACGGGCGGCTTTGCTCCTTTTTGTTCAAGGTAAACATTAGTCAAAAATACCGCCAAAAGCCCTAAAACCACCGCTACTATAAGCGCCCACTTCTTCTGCATATTAATTAGTTCGCTCCGCTCGCTAATCCGTGTTACTCAACAACTCCTCGCGCACGACGATATTGGCGCTTTTGCGTAAATTGCCAACCAAGGTCTTTAAAACTTCTTCTTGCTTCTTAAGTAAAAGTCCCTGTTCGATATCTCTGTAAACTTCGGTAAACAACATCTGGCGAGACTCTCTTATCTCTGTTACCTTAATTATATAGAAACCCTGCGGCCCGTTAAATATGGCGCTGGGCTTGTTCAATTCAAGGGTAAAAGCTACTTCTTCAAATTTTTTGAACATCGTCTTCTTCTCAGCTTGAGGAAAAGGGCTCGTCTTCACAATGAAACCGATGTCTCCGCCGGAACTTGCGCTTTTATCCGCGGAGTTTTCCCGGGCTAAAGCGGCGAAATCTCCTCCCTGCAAAAGCGCAATCAAAACCTCCTTGGCCTTCTCTTCGCCGGGCAGCGCAATCATGCTCACCTTTCTTTCTTCAGGAATTGCAAAGGCATCTTTATACAGATTATAATATTCTTCGATCTCGCTGGTGCTTACAATTGCTTTGACCTTTTCCGAGTCAATTACCCTGGCAAAGAGGAGTTGTTCTTTTAAGGCATTAATCGCCTGGACCAACTCCTTATCTTTATCTAACCCCCTCTCGATCGCTTCGGCAATAAGCAGTTCCCTTTCCACCATTCCATCCAAGAGCCTCTTTTTGTCTTCCATAGTTTTAATCAAATAATTTGGCTTAACGGAATCGGGGATATCTTTGGAGACCTGAATTTCGTTATTGTAAGCCTCGATGCGCTGGTTAAAATCCTCCAGGGTAATTACCCTTTTGTTGGCCGAGGCCAGCAAAGTGCCTGCGGTTTTCTCTAATTGAGCTTCTTCCTCTATTGCTGTCTTTGGCTTAGGCTTGCCAAACCAGCCCGGAACCCGCCCCTCTCCGCAACCGGAAAGGCTAATAGTTAAACTCAAGACTGATAACAAAGAAATAAGGTATCTGCCCATTTGCCATATCCTCCTTTACATAGTGTAGTTTCGTCATTGCGAGGAGCCTTTCGGTTCGACTTTTGGCGACGAAGCAATCTCAAGAATGGGATTGCTTCCCCCAGCTAATTCACTTCGTGAATTAAAGCGCTGGGGACAGG
>CAZPSS010000038.1:0-8846 GCA_964589565.1 uncultured Planctomycetia bacterium | reverse complement strand
CCAAGACGGCTTCAATTTCCGAAACAAGCTTCCCGGAAGGTTCGCTATAATAACTTCGGCCGACTTCCAGTTGTATTTGCTGATTATTGGGTCTGGCGAAACCTAAATACACGGGTGTCCTTCCGGGATGGCGGCTGAGAATAGCTTTAAGCTTTGCCAGCACATCTTCCTCAAGGCCGGTGGTAAACAGGTTTATAATAATAGAATTGGTATAGCGTTTTTGTACTTCGGATAAGGGAATGAGTTCTTCGGCAACAATCTTAGGTTCTCTATCGCGTAGATTAATTTTGCCTTTAATAAAAACTATTGAATTCATTTTCACGAGCTTAAAACACTGAGAGAAAACTTTAGGAAATACCAGAACTTCCACAAAGCCATCGAGGTCCTCCAAGCGCACAACGGCCATCTTTTCATTCCTTTTTGTAGTGAGGCTTTTAAGCTTATTGATTATTCCGCCAAGAGCTAACTCCTGCCCTTCCTGAAGATGCATAAGGTCTTGTGTAGAATGAGTAGTATAGTTCTTTAAGATGGCAGAATAACGGGCTAAAGGATGGCCGGTGATATAAAAACCCAACATCTCTTTCTCGTATGATAATAGTTGATTTTCCTGCCATTCCGGAATATCGGGAATTTCATAAAAGTTCTTTTTAAATGTGGGATTTTGGGAACTGCGGTCAAATAAGGACATTTGTCCGTTCTGCCTGTCTTTTTGGAATCCCTGGGCCAGCTCCATTGCCTTCTCCAAAGTACTTAGAAGCTGAGAGCGAAAAAGACCAAAGCTATCAAAGGCCCCGCATTTAATCAGACTTTCCATAACCTTTCTATTTACCAGCCTTGAATCTGTATATTCGCAGAATTCATATAAGGAGTTAAATCTTCCGTATTTGTTTCTGGTCTGAACAACGGAATCTATTGCCCCCTGGCCGACATTTTTCACTGCGGAAAGCCCGAAGCGTATCGAACGCCCGGAAACCATAGTAAACTTGGCGTAACTTTCGTTTAGGTCGGGAGACAAAATCTCTATGCCCATTTTATTTGCTTCATTAATATAGGCCACGATTTTATCGGTGTTATCGCGCTCACTTGTCAGTAAGGCTGTCATAAACTCGACAGGGTAATTTGCTTTGAGGTAAGCTGTCCTGTAACTAATCATCGCATAAGCAGTGGAGTGAGAGCGGTTAAAGCCGTAACCGGCAAAATACTCTATCAGGCTAAAGATTTTATTGGCTACCCTTTTATTTATTTTATTCTTTATGCAGCCGTCGACAAAGTGTTTTCTCTGCTCTTCCATAACCTCCGTGCTTTTTTTGCTCATCGCTCTTCTTAAGATATCTGCCTGGCTCAAGCTAAATCCGGCGAGTTCGCTGGCGATACGCATTACCTGTTCCTGAAAGATGATTATCCCGCAGGTTTCCTCCAAGATAGGCTTCAGGCGCTCATCGTCGTAAGTTATGGGAATCTGGCCGTGTTTTCGCCTAATGAAGTCATCCACCATACCGCTGCCGATAGGCCCGGGCCGATATATAGCCAGAAGAGTAACGATGTCTTCAAATTTTTCCGGTTTTAATTTCTTAAGCAAATCGCGCATACCTCTGCTTTCTAACTGAAATATCCCCATGGTCTGAGCCCGGCTGAGCAGTTGATAAGTCTTGTTATCTTCTAAAGAAATATTGTCTATATTTATCTCTTCGGCTTTCATCCGCTTAATTATTTTAATTGTTTCGTCAATTACAGTCAGTGTGCGCAGGCCCAGAAAGTCCATTTTTAAAAGGCCGATTTTCTCCAGGGCCCCCATAGAAACGCCTGTAGTAATTTGCCCGTCGCTGGTTTTAAAAAGAGGGATATAATCAGTAAGTTCTCTTTCAGCGATGACTACTCCCGCCGCATGGGTCGAGGCATGCCTTGTTAAGCCCTCCAGGGCAAGGGAAGTATCCAGAAGCTCTTTCACCTGCGGGGTATTTTTATAAAGCTCCTTAAGTTCCGGCTGAGCCTCTAAGGCAGCAGATAATCTGATGTTTAAATCGTTAGGAATTAGTTTGGCAATTTTGTCTACTTCGGCATAAGCCATGCCCATAACCCTGCCTACATCGCGCACTGCCGCTTTTGCGCCCATAGTGCCGAAGGTAATTATCTGGGCGACGTTCCCTTTGCCGTATTTTTCGATTACATAATTGATAACTTCGCTGCGCCGCTCATAGCAAAAGTCTATATCTATATCGGGAAGGCTGACTCGCTCGGGATTCAAAAAGCGCTCAAATATCAATCCGTATTTTAGCGGGTCGATATCAGTAATGCCCAAAACATAACTGACTAAACTTCCCGCCGCTGAACCGCGGCCGGGGCCGTGGGGAATACCTTTCTCCTTGGCGTAATGGATAAAGTCCCAGGCAATCAAAAAGTAACTTATATATCCTGAACTTTTAATAATTCCCAATTCGCGCTCTAAGCGTTCTCCAACGGCTCCGTCTATTTTATCTTTATATCTTTTCCTTAAACCCTCTTTACATAATTGCCGCAGGAATTCTTCGCGGTTTTTTCCCTGCGGCGGCTTATAATGCGGAAGATGGGTCTTGCTGAAATCCAGCTCAACATTACATTTTTCCGCAATAGAAAGCGTATTAGTTAAAGCCTCGGGCACCTCGCCAAAGAGTTCTCTCATCTCCTGGACACTTTTCAAGTAGAATTCATCGGTGGAAAATTTCAGTCTGTTGGGATTGGAAAGAGTGGTCTGCGTTTGAATGCACAGAAGCGCATCGTGCGCCCGGGCATCGCTTTTGTTAAGATAATGCACATCATTGGTGGCTACCAGCGGCAGAGACAGCTTTTTGGCTAAATGTATCAGCTTGCTGTTAAGCGCGTTTTGCTCAGGCAGATTGTTATTCTGTAATTCGAGATAAAAGTTGTCTTTACCAAAAATTTCTAAAAACTCACCGGCCAGATTTTCGGCATTCCTAATTTGCCCGGAAAGAATCAAACGAGGAATCTCTCCCTTCAGGCAGGCAGTTAAACCAATTAACCCCTGGGAATATTTACGCAAAACTTCTTTATCTATCCTTGGCTTATAATAAAATCCCTCCAAAAAGCCAATGCTCACCAGCTTCATCAAGTTCTTATATCCCTGTTCGTTTTTAGCTAATAAGATTAAATGGTAAGAGGCTTCCTGAACTGCGTGTGAGGACTTGTCAAATCGGCTCTCTGGAGCAATATAGACTTCACAGCCGATGATTGGCTTTATACCGCTATCCATACACTGCTGGTAAAAGTCTATAGCGCCGAATAGATTGCCGTGGTCGGTAATTGCCAGGGCCGGTAAGCGAAGGTTACGGGCTGAATTGAGAAGAGGCTCAATTTTGCAGGCGCCGTCTAAGAGGCTGTACTGGGTGTGCAGATGCAAGTGGACAAAATCGGAATGCTGAATCATATCTTTATCCTAAAGTAGTCCCCATCTTACAACGAATTTGCGCCCTTGTCAATATTAAATTCTGCTTTACAAAAGGGCTTAGCAGTGCTATATTAAGGCTATGTATGAGCGATTTTTCGGCCTGAAAGAGAAACCTTTCAATGTAACCGCAGACCCGGCATTTCTTTTCTTAAGCCGCCGCCACAAAGAGGCCTTTTCTCACCTCATTTACGGAATTAAAGAACGCAAAGGATTCTTAGAAATCACCGGAGAAATAGGCACAGGAAAAACAACCCTTTGCAAGGCCTTATTGAATTCTTTAGATAAAGATACCCGTTCCGCCCTGATTTTAAATCCCGACTTATCCAGGTTTCAACTATTAAAAGCGATATTGCAGGATTTAGGAATTACCTTTGAAAAAAAATCGGGCATCTCTCTGCTTGGCAAACTAAATGAGTTTCTCATTCAACAGTTATCTTGCGGCAATAATGTCATTTTGATTGTCGATGAGGCCCAAAACCTGAAAGCATCGCTCCTGGAGCAGATACGCCTTTTATCCAATTTGGAAACGGAAAAAGAAAAACTCCTCCAGATTGTTTTAGTGGGACAGCCGGAATTGCGGGAGAAGTTAAAATCCTCGAAGCTCAGGCAGCTGCGCCAGAGGATTAGCGTGCGTTACCATATTTTGCCGTTGGACAGAAATGAAATAGATAACTATATCCGGCACCGGCTTTCCGTGGCCGGTTCAAGTAATTGCCTTAAGTTCGATAAAGAAGCGATTGAAGAAATCTACAGATATTGCCAGGGAATTCCCCGCCTGATAAATATTTTATGCGACAAAACATTATTAGCCGCATATGTAGCGCAAAGCAGAACTATCACTCAAGAAATGGTTGCAGAATGTATTGAAGAATTAGAAGGAGGTGGAGAAAAGTGAGTATCATTAATGAGGCCTTAAAAAAGGCGGAGAAAGAAAAACAGTCCTCCCGGTTTAGCTCCCGCCGGATTTTAGGTAAGCTCGATGGACTCAAAACAGATGCCAGGAGAAGCCTTTTAAGAAGGTGGGTGCTCTGGACGGGTACGGGAGCAGCGTGTCTGTTGGGGTTTATTTTAGCTGCCCATTCTTTCAAAGAACCCGCTCAATCTGTTTCTGTTGAGGAGGCAATTGCTGCCGGCATAGAAGCTCCCGCGAGCATCTTTCGCCCCGGAAAAACAAATGCGCAGGCTTCCCTAAGCCCTTCGCATTTCCGCTTAAAGGGTATTCTTTACGACAAAGAAAAACCTCTGGCCATAATCAACGGGCGTATAGTCGGCGAAAATGCTCTTATTGACGGAGCAAGGCTCTTAGAAATCCAACCTCATTATGTCCGGCTTTCCTTTAAAGGCGAAGAGCTTACCTTGAAAATAAAATGAGCACATCACTTAGCGAACATAGTGAAGCTAAGTGATAAGTGCGAATTTTATTGCGAGGAGGCCAAAGGCCGACGAAGCAATCCCTTGAGATTGCTTCGCTCACTTCGTCCCCTTCGGGGACAAGTTTCGCTCGCAATGACACTTCGTGTCAAGCAAGCGTCTCTACTGCCCGGGCATTATCATTGCAGCTAAATACTAAAAGGCAATCGCACCCTTCAGGACAGGTTGTGCCGAAAATATATTCCAGATCCAGCCCTTTTGCCTTAAGTTTTTTTCCTGTTTCTTTAAGCGCCCCTGCCCGATTAGGCAATTCCAGCATTACCGCATCCTGCTCACTTACCTTGTACCCTTTGGCTTGCAAAATCTCCCTTACCTTTTGATTGTTATCGGTAAGGAGCCTAAAATTAGCCTTATCGCCCGAGGCGTAAGCATCGATAGCCTGGATATTCACTCCTTGTGCCGATACCTCCGAGCAAACTTCCTCCAGCCTGCCAATCTTGTTGTCGGTTACTGCCAACAACTGTTTTCCCAATCTTACCTTAGCCATCTTTCCACCCCCTCTTTTACCTTTATTCGTAGTCAACCAATGAAAAATTATGGCTTGAAAACCTGGATTTCAACGCCTTAACAATGACCTCTTTGGGTATATTATTTTTAACCACCGCCCTGCCGATGCGCAGAGGAAGAACAAAACGATTTTTACCGCCGCTAAATTTTTTATCGTGCGCCTGGGCCTGCAAAATATCGCTTAGTTTTAATCCTGTTATTTTGGTAGGCAGGCCTGCTTTTGCAACAAGCATCTCTACCCGCTTAACGGTCTCAGCAGAAACCAAATTCATCTCTTTGGCCAGCTCAAAAGCTACTAATATCCCCAGGCCTACGGCATAACCATGAGGATAATCCGAACTATAAGCACAGGCTGCCTCCAGGGCATGCGCAGTGGTGTGGCCAAAATTTAAGATTATGCGTTTTCCCTCTTTATCGGTTTCATCCTGCTCTACAATTGCGGCTTTTATTTTACTGCAGGTTTCTATAATATACTCTAATTCCTTCTTCTGCAGCATTAATATCTGTTTGAGATGTTCTTCTAAGAATTGAAACAGCCGGCTATCCGAAATAACCGCATATTTAATGATTTCTGCCAAAGCCTGCCTTGTTTGCGCCGGGCCGAGTGAGCTTAAAAAACACATATCGCTTAAGACCAGGCGCGGCTGATGGAAAGAGCCGACCAGATTCTTCCCGCAGGGCAAATCAATAGCCACTTTACCGCCGATACTTGAATCCACCTGAGCCAATAAAGTGGTGGGCACCTGAATATACGGAATGCCTCTTCTGTAAATAGAAGCGGCAAAACCGGCTAAATCGCCGATTACTCCGCCGCCAAAGGCAACTACGAAAATGCCTCTACCTTTATCCAAATCGGCAAATCTTTCAGTTAAATTAAGCAGTTCCCGGGCTGACTTACTCTCTTCACTATCGGGCACTTCTTCAAAATGGACCTCTAATCCTGAATTATTAAGCGCCTCTTTCATTAAAGGTCCGTATAGCTGATTAATTGTGGGATTAGTCACTACTACGGCTACTTTCCCCAACTTCAGCTTTTTTAACAAACCTGTTAATTTAGAAATGATGCCGGTGCCGATTAAAATATCATAACTTCTTTCCCCTAAATTTACTCTGACCTTTTTCATTGTTAAATTGTTATATTGTTAAATTGTTTTTTCTCATTTAGCAATTTGACACTTCAGCAATTTAGCAGTTTATTTATAGGCCTGCCCCTAAAATGCGGGCCAAATATATTACTACCGGCCAGATAATCTTATCCAATAATCCCAGCCACAAAAGGCCGATAAGAATAATGAAGCCAAAACGTTCCAGCCGCATATACGAATAGGCCAGTTCCCGGGGCAAAAGTCCCAAGACAATCTTTGAGCCGTCTAACGGCGGCACCGGGATGGCATTAAACACAGCCAGCACTAAATTGATAAGAATGCCGTAATTTAGAAATATCCAGCCGTAACTGTTAAGCGGAAAAAGACCCATCCTTAACAAAAGAGAGAGAACAAAGGCCATTAAAATATTGGCCGCAATTCCCGCTATACTTACCCAGAGCATATCTTGCTTAGGGCGGCGCAAAAGAGAGAAATTTATGGGCACCGGTTTTGCCCAACCCACGACTATCGGCGAACCTGTCAATACCAACATCAGCGGCAAGATTACGGTTCCTATAGGGTCAATATGGGCCAAGGGATTAAGTGTGAGCCGGCCGGCATTTTTCGCTGTGGTGTCGCCTAATTTATAGGCCACCCACCCGTGGGCGTATTCGTGAATTACAACGGCGATAAGGAAAATCGGGAGTAAAAATAAAATCATTGCCCTGCCTTAATCTGCTCTACGGTTATCACAGGATATGGAGAATTTTCTAACTCAAGGAGCTTTCCAACGATACATACCCTGTCGTAGATAAAACGATTTAAATCAAGAGCTTCGCTCCTCAGGTAATAAAGGGTTTTTTTACCTTCGATTAACTTGTGGGTGCCCTGGCGGTTGAAAATTTTACCCAGGTCATCCACTTTGCCGCAAACTTCTACTTGCCTTCCCTCTGCTGTACTGTCATTGCGAGGAAGGAGCCCCTTCGGGGCGACTGACGAAGCAATCTCAGATGAGATTGCTTCACTCACTTCGTTCGTTCGCAATGACGGAGGAGTGTCCTTAAACGGCCTTTTAGACAATTCCAGGTAATCCTTCTTTACCCATCCGCTGCAATTCTCAGGCGGCACAATCTTTAACCAGTCGCCCTCTTCTGCTAACTTCTCTATCCCTTCCCCTTTCTTTAAGATACCCAGTGTATTGGAATTGAGCCTGCTTGCTGCGCGCACACGCAGCCGGTGGGCCTGAACCACCCCCCGCTCGATATAGTCCTTGTGCACAAAGCATAATGCCTCTCTGGGCAGTTTAATCTTATACCAGCCGTATTCTTCACCAATTACCACTACCGCATCAGCTTTATTTAATTGCCCGAGGATCTCAAAATTTAATCCCTGTCCTGCCCTGATATTCACCTTTTCTACCAAAGCAGTCGCATAGAGCGGTTCAAATTTACCCTGGCCGGCACCCTGCGCAAAAAGCAATCCTGGACTGCTAAGTAAAAACACGCTAAGCAAAATGGAAATTAGAATGCGCAAATTTATAACTCCTTTCTCCGAGGGCATAACATAAAAAGGCAGCCTGTCCCCTTTTTCTATTTTTTTCGTAACCAGTTCGGTAAATGGTGTCAACTCTATTTTTTCCTATATCTCCCTCTTTATCCTGCTCACATCCTGCTTGAGCTCCTCAATCTGCTTCTGCTGCTCTTTAATCGCTTCTATCAATACCGGTACAAGATTTGTATAACTGACTCCAAGGTATCCATTTTCCTCATCGACAACTTTAACTGCTTCAGGCACAACCTGTTGCACCTCTTGCGCAATAACACCAATCTCTTTTACTTCTGGGGTGTCAATCATGTTAAAATACACACCATTGATATTCTCTACCTTGTCAAGGGCATTTTTTATAGGTTGTAAATTTTCTTTCAATCGCTCGTCAGACACGTCCGCAATCGTCCCGGTATACTCAATAGATCCAATAACATCTAAAGCCACGTTTGGGCTCGTCGTCCCGATGCCGACGTTGCCATTTGGTATAACCACCTGGGCTGGAGAAGCAGACACTGTAAAAATTGAGGTGTAAGTGTCATCAGTTGCGTCTGTGTCAACGCCACCTTTAGCAATTGTAAATGCATTGCCTCCAGCAGAAGTCCTAAAATTATAATAGTTATCAGCAGTCTCCCAGAATTGATAAGGTCCACCAGTTTCAGTTATTGACTTCATTAAGAAAGTTCCAGGATTACTTGAAATTTCCAACTTCGCCGACGGCGCCGCCGTTCCAATGCCGACATTGCCTTCTACAACTAAATGGGCTTCGTCGGGAATATCGGTAGGAAAACAAGGGCCGTCTGGCCAGCAGTGTTGAGTAGAATCATAGTAGGTAT
>CAZPSS010000037.1:4065-9361 GCA_964589565.1 uncultured Planctomycetia bacterium | reverse complement strand
TTGACAAAGTTCTTTTTATGGTATAAATTAACCACGATGGCTAAATTTATCTGTAAAGTCCGAGATACACAGGGCCGGAAAAGGCAAGATAGCCGGGAGGCCGCAAGCGAAGAAGAGCTAATTGCCCAACTGCAAAATGAAGGCCTGCTGGTAACCTCTGTAACCTGCCCGGATTTAGCGAAAAAAAAGGCTTCTGCGGCAAGTTACTATCATGTTCGCGTTACCGTAGACGACTTGATTATTTTTGCCCGCCAGCTTTCGATATTGCTGGGAGCGGGCGTAACCCTGCTAAAAAGCTTAGATGTTTTGAGCAAACAGGTAGAGAGCTGGCGGCTGCGCGGGACCATAGAGGAAATTAAACACGATATTGCCGAGGGAAACACTTTTCGCGATGCCCTGGCTAAACACCCGGAGATATTTTCGCAGTTCTGGATCCATACGGCAGAAACAGGAGAAGCTTCCGGAACCCTTCCTGTTTCACTTGAGCAGTTGGTCGAATATTTAGAATCTGCTGCGGCAATACGCCGAAAAATAACTTCAGCTCTTATTTATCCTTGCGTACTCGTCACTTTGGCTATAGCAGCTATGATTGTTTTTGTGGTGTGGATTATTCCTATATTTTCCCGGGTTTTTGATACTTTTGGCGCAGAATTGCCGCTGCTTACTAGATGGGTAATAGCCTTTAGCGGGTTAGCCCGCAGATACTTCGTTGCCCTGTTTGCTGCGGCATTTGCCCTGGGATACCTCGGGCGTAAATATATCCGGACCGAAAAAGGCAGGTGGTATTTTGACAACCTAAAGTTTAAGATTCCGGCGCTATCTTCTCTTTTTCAACGAATTGCCATTGAAAGGTTTGCCAATGGCTTAGGAACCTTAATCGAAAGCGGCGTACCCATTCTTTACGGCCTGGATATTATCGGCAAAGCCGTAGAAAATAAGGTGGTGGAAAAGGCAATTGTCGAAGTAAGAGAAAGCGTACGCCAGGGAAAAGGTATGGCCCAGCCTTTAGAAAAAAGCGGCGTGTTTACTCCGATGGTTGTGCAAATGGTTTCGGTCGGGGAAGAGATAGGCGAATTAAGCAAGATGTTAAAGAGGGTTTCTGAGTTTTATAAAGAGCGTATCACTACTACCCTAACCAGAGTAACTACTCTGATTGAGCCGGCGGTTCTGGTATTTATGGGTCTGATAATAGGGGTCTTGGTAGTTGCTATGTTCCTGCCCATATTTCAGCTGGCTAAGGTTACTCGATGAGGATAAACGTAACATTGAAGAAAAATTAAGATACTTCGGCAGCTAAAATGTTCGCTGCTCGCTTACATTTTTTCACGCTGCCTCAGTATCAAATTTTCTTCGAAAATTTGAAGGGAGGAGAAGATGATGTGGTTTTATAAGAGGAAAGGGTTCACTTTGTTGGAATTGATGATTGTGGTAGTGATTATCGGGATTTTAGCTACTTTAGCTTTGCCCAGGTTTTTTAAAGCCGCCGATAGAGCGCGCTGGGCGGCAGCAGCTTCTATGTTAGCTACTATCCGCAGCGCTCAGTTAAGATATTACGCAGAATATAGTCTGTATGATATTAGCGCTATTGTTGCTGGTGGAGGCGGTAATCTGGATGTAGAATTTACTTTTGATACAGCTAAGTACTCACTTGAGGCTGCCAACGACACAGCAGGTTCTACATACATAGGGCGTGTTACAAATCTTACTCTTCCTGCTGCTGCAACACTGTATAGGGTTCATGTTACTGCAGCCGGCGTAATATCTCCTGTTGAACCATGAAATATTGTAACAGGGCTTTTACCCTAACCGAGCTTATAGTTACCATAGTTATCATTGGCATTCTGGTTGGCCTTGCCCTTCCCCAATTTACTAAAACCTTTGAAACTACCAAAGCCAAAGAAGCTGTGGCCGCGCTTCGACAAATCAGGACCGGAGAGCGAATTTATCGTTTAAGCGAAGATTTCGTCTACCCATCTTTTACAGATCCGGCGAATCCGGTAAGCGATATTGCTACAGTTAATGCTAATCTAAAATCATATATAGATACTACAACCAATCGCAACTGGGACTATGAAATTCGGTCTACTGATGAAACTCGCTTTACGATTACGGCTACAAGAAGAGGCGGCCGCTATAATGGCCGGACTATTATTAAGGATGAAACCGGACAAATACTACCGGCCAGTACCTGGCCGTTACCTCTGCCAGCAAAATAGGGAGTAGAGAAAGTAAGCAAATAAGGCAAATACTGCTCGTGATAGACATAAAAACAAAATTCGGTTTTTCTTTAGTTGAATTGACAGTGATTGTGCTTATACTTGGCATTTTGGCAACCTTTGCTATTCCTAACTTTATCAAGGCTGCGGAACGTACTAAGGAAAAAGAGGCTATTTCCTTTCTTCACCAGATAAGGGCAGCAGAAATTGTTTATCGCTCAGAAGAAAATACTTTTTGGCCTGCCGGTTCAATCGAAACTGATCCCGATACAATTGATTCCGCGCTAAACACATCTTTAGATACCCGAGAGCTCAATTGGGACTTTTCTATAACTGCTGCTGCCAATACCTTTACCGCCACAGCGCAAAGAACAAGCGGCAGGAATGCGGGTGAGACAATCACTATTGACGAAAACGGAGAGATTGGAGGCACTTGGTCACCCTAGGAGTAATTGAAGGAGGTTGAGCGCATTAATAAACACGGTTTCTCTCTAACGGAAGTAATTGTTTCTGCCCTGATTTTAGCGCTAACTGCGGGGGGCGTGCTTTATATGTTTTCTACAGAAAAGGGGATAGCGGCCCGCAGCGGCCGTCAGATTCGGGCTATGGATTTTACCCGCCAGACGCTGGAAGAATTAAGAAATGCGGTTGGTGCGGACACCTGGCCTGCTACAGGGAATCTTAGCGCCGGCGCACATACTACCGAAGCTTTCCTTTCGCTTGCCGGCACTGAACTCGGAGATACATTTGGGGGAAGTAGAGAGTATCAAGTCGCTGATATAGACCCTGATTCAAGTGGCGGTGCCCCGGATTATAAAAGTGTAACCGTAACCGTTAATTGGACCGAACCCGCAGAATCAGAATAAATAATGCTTTCCAAAAAAGCTTTCACCTTAACCGAAATACTCATTGCCGCTGTTCTGATGACTATGATTATTCTGGCGGTAAGCAGCTTAGATATTGTCAGCCGGCGATTTTTCAAGAGTACCGGCGAGCAAAGTAAACTTCAGGATGAAGCAAGAATAGCTATGGAGCACATAGTCAAGAATTTAACATTGGCCAATGGCCTCCTTTTTTTAGGTGCGGGAGATCCCAATACCATATGGGCAAGCATAGACAGGGATGCAAACGGCAATCCCCGTAATACACCGTGGGATTCCAGCGATGATATATGGATTTGTTATAGGAGATGGAGTCCAGGCGGAGAGCGTATCAGATATTATTCAAATACGAATGCCGGCGCTTTTGTCGGCAACTTTGAAGATATTGCCGACGGCGTTTGTGAATTTGCAGTCAATGACAATGTCGTAACTGTAATGATAACCGATGTTCCGATAACTCCTCAAGTATCCCTGACCTCAAGTGTAGTCCTAAGGGCGATGCCGGTTAACTAGGGAGGGGCAGTAGCTCAGCTGGGAGAGCGCCAGAATCGCACTCTGGAGGTCGGGAGTTCAATCCTCCTCTGCTCCACCATGTTTATTTTTTGACAGGATTTACAGGATAAAATAAACAAGATTTTTATAATTTCTATCCTGTCTATCCTGTTAATCTTGTCTAAATTCTATTTATTTTATGAAGAAAAATTTCATCATTACGGCCGTATTTTTCTTTTTTTTATCCTCTTTTTTAGCGGATATTTCTTCGGCTCAGCCGATAAAAAAACCTGTTGTCAGCGGCGCCTTCTATCCCGACTCGAGCAAGATTTTAGCAGAAAAAATAAAAATATTGCTGGACTGGGCAGACCCCGTTAGAAGTCTAACTTCTAACGGGGCAGGGCTGACTAAGACGGACAAAGATATCCTGGCCTTGATTTCGCCTCACGCCGGATATGATTATTCCGGCAGTGTAGCCGCCTATGGATATAACCTCATCAAAGACAAGCCTATCGGAACTGTTGTAATCATTGGCCCCAGTCACTATGAATATTTCGACGGCATTTCAGTATATCCGCAAGGCGCCTGGCAGACGCCGTTGGGAAATGTGCCTGTTGATTCTGAATTAGCCCGGAAGTTAATTCAAGAGCATCCTAAGATTTCTTTTTACGAACCCGCCTTTTTTAAAGAACATTCCGTGGAAGTGCAAATTCCTTTCCTGCAAATAAGCCTGGACAATTTCAAAATAGTTCCTGTGGTTACGGGCAAATTCTCCTATGAAAATTGCCGGATTCTAAGCGACGCTCTTCTGGAAGTTACTAAAGACAGGGAAGACGTTTTGCTTGTGGCAAGTACAGATATGTCTCACTATGAGCCCTACGATGAGGCCTGTAAAATTGACAACTTGACTATTGAAGAATTAAAAAAACTAAATGGCCAATCCTTATATTATAAATTAGTTTCCGAAGAATGCCAGCTTTGCGGGGCAGCGGCAGTAGTTACTGCCTTGCTTTATGCTCAAGGCAAAGGAGCAAGCGAAATTGAGATTCTAAAATATGCCAATTCCGGCGACATTTGCAGCGACAAAAGAAGAGTCGTCGGATATTTAAGCGCGGCAATTTATGCCCCGCCCGGGAGGAATAAGATGTTTAATGAAAACAAAGGTATGTTGGATGAGAGAGAGAAAAAAAGGCTGCTTTCGATTGCCCGCAAAACGATGAATGAGTATATAAATTCCGGCAAAAGATTGGATTTTAAGGAAGAACAGGCTATCTTGCTAAAAAATATGGGCGCCTTTGTAACAATTCATAAACAAGGCAGGCTTCGCGGCTGTATCGGCAACATTATCGGCCGGCAGCCTCTTTATTTAACTGTGCGCGATATGGCTATCGAGGCAGCGACAGCCGATCCGCGTTTTCCGGCTGTCTTGCCCGATGAGCTAAAGGATATAGATATAGAAATTTCCGTGCTCACCGAGCCTACACAGGTAGAGAATATCGACGAAATAAAGTTGGGCGTCCATGGAGTAATTGTCAAGAAAGGGCATAACAGCGGCGTATTTTTGCCTCAGGTAGCAATAGAAACAGGCTGGACTCGCGAGGAACTGCTCTCTAATCTTTGCGCGCATAAAGCAGGGTTGAGCGCTTCGGCATGGAGGGATAGGGACACCGAGCTTTACAGCTTTACCGCCCAGGTGTTCAGTGAAAA
>CAZPSS010000037.1:2124-3965 GCA_964589565.1 uncultured Planctomycetia bacterium | reverse complement strand
CCCGGAAAGGAAGGGCGGGGTGAAGGCAAGATTTCCTTCCAGGCTTGTCTTTTGGGGGCTTGTGGTTTTAGCCCTTTCTGTACGCTCTATCTATTTTAGCCAGACAATAAATTTTATCCAGCCCGGCAGCGGCGGCGACGGCCATTTTTATCTTCAGTGGGCTGAAGACATTCTACGCGGCAATGTTCTGGGTAGAGATGTTTTCTATGCGCTTCCGGTCTATCCCTATTTTTTGAGCCTGGCGTATCTTTTTTCCGGCGGAGAAACCTTTGGCTTGCTCTTGATTAATATACTTATCGGGGCTGCAAGCTGCGGGTTAATCTATATTCTGGGCAAAAAACTCTTTAATAATTCAGTGGGGATTATCGCCTCTATTTTCGCTTGCGGTTATTCTATGTTTATCTTTTATGACCGTATGCTCCTGCCTGCATCGTTAACTGTTCTTTTGGGGTTATTTTTGGCGCTTTTGCTTTTGAAGGCCAGGGATAAACCCGGCTTAAAAAAGTGGTTTGCAGCGGGCCTTCTTTCAGGCCTGTGCACATTGACCGGGGCTTCCTTTTCTCTGCTGGCAGCCTTTATCTTAATCTGGATTATTTTAGAGTATAAAAAAGACTCTCTCAGGCAATCTTTTTTATATTGCGCATCTTTTATTTTGGCATTTTTCTTAATTATCGGCGGGGCAGTCCTGAGAAACTATTTGCTGGCAGGCGATGCGGCTTTAATTACTGCCCACAGCGGGATAAATTTCTATATCGGCAACAATGCCCAGGCAAACGGTTTATTTAAGCCGCCTTGTTTAATGCCCCCTACGCAAAGCGGCTTAATTGAGCAGGCGCGCATTGTCGCAGAGCAGACAACGGCAAAAAGACTTAAAGCATCGGAGGTATCCAACTTCTGGTTTAAGCGCTCTTTAGGTTTTATTAAAACTCAGCCCTGGGCCTACTTAAGATTATTGGGCAAGAAATTCACTCTTTTTTGGAGAGGAACCGAATATATAGACGAAATAGAATATTACATATATAAGGAAGAGGCAAAACTCTTTGACTTTCCTCTTTTTAATCTTTCTTTAATTTTACCCCTGGCAATATCAGGAATGCTTCTTTGCTGGCCGCAAAGAAGAAAGGTAGCCTTGCTCTATGCTTTTGTCTTTGGCCCTTCGCTGGCTGTAATCCTTTTCTTTATCAATTCCCGATACAGATTAATTATTGTTCCCTATTTGATAATTTTTGCGGCATCTGCCTGCTGGCGGGCTTTAAAGATGTTCAGAAATAAAAAATATAAGAGTTTTATCGGTACATTAATCATATTTTCTCTCTTATATTTTTTAACAAATATTGATACAGGAAGCGCCGGTGTTCGATCTGATTTCAGCCTTCATTATAGCAAGGCAGTCCTTTTATCCGACCGCCAAGACTACCAAAAAGCGCAGAAACAGTTCCATATTGCCCTGAGGCTAAACCCCCTTGATTTTATGAGTTACCTTGGCTTGGGCAATGTTTATTATCAAATGCAGGATTTTTCCGGAGCCATTGATAATTACAGGAAAGCCCTAAGGATAAATCCCTATTTTTATACTGCCCATTTCAATTTAGGCATTCTCTATCAAGAATTGGGGCGCGAAAGAGAAGCAGAGGAAGAGTTCAGGGAAACGCTCAAATTCAAACCTAAAGACAGCGCGGCCCATTATAATTTAGGCAGGATTTATCAAGAAAAAGGGTTGATTGATTTGGCCTTGAAAGAATATCAAGAGGCCTTAAAAATTGAACCGGGCCATCAAGAAATCCTGCAGGCTATAGAAGAGTTAGCCCAATAAATTGGGCAACTACACTGTGCTAATGTAG
>CAZPSS010000037.1:0-2024 GCA_964589565.1 uncultured Planctomycetia bacterium | reverse complement strand
AGAGTTAGCCCAATAAATTGGGCAACTACACTGTGCTAATGTAGTTTGCCGATTTATCGGCAATATGTGCAGATATGGAAAATAAAGCTCAAGTGGTTAAAGCGGTAATTTTAGCCGGGGGTTCTTCGCAAAGACTGAAGACGGCAGTCCCCAAACAACTGCTGAAAATAAACAATAAGCCTCTCCTCGCTTATACGCTGGAGGTATTCCAGCGATGCAAGGCAGTGAATAGCATTATTTTGATAGTACATAGAAAATATATTCGAAAATTTCGCAACTTGATTAAAAGCTATAGACTGAAAAAGATTGAGCAGCTGGTTATCGGAGGCAGAACCAGACAGCAGTCGGTATTTAATGCCCTAAGGGCAATCGGAGATTGTGGTTATGTAGTTATTCACGATGGCGCGCGTCCTTTTGTTACAGAAAAGAATATCCTGGAAGCAATAAAAGCCGTTAAAACATTCAAGGCGGTAACCTGCGCAGTCAAGGCAACAGATACTATTGTGGAGACAAAAGCAGCTTTTATCGGTACAATACTGCCTCGAAATAAACTTTGGCATATCCAAACTCCTCAGGCCTTTAAATTTGACTTACTCTTTAAGGCGCACCAAAAGGCAAGGTCTGAAAACATTTTTAATTCCAGTGACGACGCACAACTTCTGCTCGGGCTTAAAAAGAGGGTTAAACTGATCGAGGGCAGTTATGAAAACATAAAAATTACCACAAAGCCGGATTTGCTCCTATGCGAGACTTATCTTAACCGTAAATGAAAAGGATAAAACTTTATACCCTGGGCTGTAAGGTCAATCAGTATGAAACACAGGCCATAAGAGAAAAGTTTTTAAATGCAGGCTTCAGAGAAAATAATGCGCGCTGCGCAGACATTTATATTATTAACACCTGTACCGTAACAGCTCGAGCCGACAGTGAATCTCACCGGCTAATCAGAAAAGCCCTGCAATCCAATCCACAATCCCGCGTTATTGTTACAGGCTGTCTGGCGGAAAAAGACACAGCGCAAATCTTGCAGATTTCCGATAAAATCCGGATTATCCCTAATCAGCTAAAACATAGAATTATAGATTCTTTAAATTCTACGTGCGGCGTGCGGCGTGCGGCGTGCGACAAGGTCTTTATTCCCCTGAAGATCTCCGGCTTCAAAAACCACGAGCGCGCTTTTGTAAAGATTCAAGACGGTTGCAGCAACTCCTGTTCTTATTGTAAGGTGCCTCTTGTGCGCGGCAGTTCCAGAAGTCGAAGCCCGAAAGAAGTTGTTAGAGAGGTAAAGCGCTTAACAAGTCGCGGATTTAAGGAAATAGTTTTAAGCGGTATTTGTCTGGGCGGTTACCATTACAAGAATTTTGACCTGGCCGAAGTCGTAGCTTCTTTAGAAAAGATAAAAGGAGAATTTCGTATTCGTCTAAGTTCTATCGAACCACAGCTGATTAGCGACAGGCTGATAAAAAAGATAGCCCATTCTGCAAAGATTTGTCCGCATCTGCATATTCCACTGCAGAGCGGAGATAACACAATACTAAAGAAGATGAACCGCCGATACACAGTCGAAAATTATTTATCTTTAATTGCCAGGATTAAAGAAAACATAAAGAACGTTG
The DNA here is from genome assembly GCA_964589565.1 of uncultured Planctomycetia bacterium. Taxonomy (GTDB): domain Bacteria; phylum Omnitrophota; class Gorgyraeia; order JAFGHF01; family JAFGHF01; genus CAZPSS01. Next base: position 408 of record CAZPSS010000037.1, on the reverse strand, counting down.
CCGTAACTACGGATATTTTAATCGGCTTTCCCGGCGAAAATGCTAAGAATTTCCGAAATACCATAGGTTGTCTAAAGAAAACCTTGCCGCTGCGCACCCACATCTTTCCTTTCAGCCCGCGAGAGGGCACAGCTGCCTTTAAGCTTCGAGGGCGCATTGAACCGAAACTGATTAAAGAACGCCTTAATTTACTCAAAAAAGTTGCCGCAGAATGCTCTTATAAATTCAGGAAGGGCGCATCAGGCAAGCAAGTTACAGTACTAATAGAGTCCAAGCGGGATAGGAAAAGCGGTCTTTTCTGCGGCTATTCGGAAAACTACATTCGGGTTGCTGTAGAAAATGCTGCGCAAGAAGATATAAATAAGCTGGTGCAGGTTAAAGTGAAGGCGGTAGATATGCACTCAACAA
>CAZPSS010000036.1:0-9436 GCA_964589565.1 uncultured Planctomycetia bacterium | reverse complement strand
GCTTCGCAAGGTTCGCAATGACGCGTTAAAAGTGCCCATAATATTTTACACTATCGTTTCGCCGTGGAAAAATTTTCTGGACGAATTGATATTTTTTATGTAAAATAAGTGAAGGTGCAAGGATCCAAACAAGGAAACAGCTAATGGCGCAAGGCAGAGAACTCTGGAAAACACATTGGGGAATGATTTTTGCGATGATCGGCACCGAAGTCGGCCTGGGCAATATCTGGCGCTTTCCTTATCTTGTGGGCAAATACGGCGGCGCAGTATTTCTCATTCCTTATATAATCCTGTTATTGGCCGTGGCTGTCTTTGCGATGATTGCCGAATGGGCCTTAGGGCGGCATACCCACCGGGACCCTCTGGGGGCCTTTGAGAAGATAAAGTTTCCCTTCGGCCGGGATATCGGCGCATGGGGCGTCGTCGGCCCCTTTTTCCTCTATTCTTACTATATCGTTATCACCGGATGGGTAATCTTTTTCGTCATTGCCTCCTTTGGAAGATTATACTTTGGCCAGGATAGCGAACAATTCTTTTTAAATTTTTTAGGCAGCCCATGGATTTTTGTAGTGCATCTTATAAGCATCTTTATTACCAGCGGAATTTTAGCTTTAGGCGTGCAGAAAGGCATTGAACGCGCCTGCAAATTTATGATTCCCACCTTATTCATCCTCCTTATTGTCGTAGCCATCAGGTCAATTACCCTTCCCGGAGCTTCCTCAGGCATTGAGTTTTATATGCGTCCGCGCTGGGTGGGCCTGCTGAATCCCCAGACCTGGATTGCTGCTTTAGGACAGGTCTTTTTTACTTTAAGCCTGGGGATGGGCGCTATGTTAATATACGGCTCATATCTTCGCGATGAATGGGGTATCCCCGCTAATGCCCTTGCCTGCACTTTAGGCAATACCGCCACTTCTATTTTGGCAGGATTTGCTATTTTTCCTGCCGCCTTCGCCTTAGGATTCGGCGCCATGGTCAGCGGCTCCGAAAGTATCGGTCTCACATTTTTTGTTTTACCGCGTGTTTTCGAAAAAATGCCCGCTGGCTGGCTTTTTGGCGGCCTGTTTTTCATCCTTCTTAGCTTTGGGGCGCTTTCCTCGGCAATCAGTATCCAGGAGCCTAGTATTGCCTGGTTAAAAGAAGAAGTAGGCTGGAGCCGAAAAAAGAGCGCTTCAATTACAGCCGTTATTTTATGGGTGATGGGGCTTCCTTTTGTGCTCAACGGATTTTTAGCCGGCGGCCTGGGAAAGAAACTGGCGCTGCTGGGAAAGATGGATATAATTATCGGGCAGCTTGCCCTTCCTTTATTCGGCCTGCTTTCCGTAATCGCCGTAGGCCATTTTATGCGCAGGGAAGGTTTTCGGGAAATAAACAAAAACGCAAAACATAAAATCGGCGCCTGGATTATGCCCTGGATTAGATGGGTAGTGCCGGCCTTTGTCCTGCTTTTGTTTTTCCTTAGCCTGATTAAGGTCCTGCAGGATTTAGGCAAAATTCCCCAAATTCTTCCGGATGTAACTATGCCTGAATTTCAGCCTGTCGGGATAACCTGCTCCACAGTGGTAATGATGATATTAATCTGCGGCATCATCTGGGGCGGCTTTATCTTTATGACTCACCGGGTGATAACTACGGAAAGAGAAAAAAGGTCTCTAAAAAATTCTATAAATAAATTAGAGACCTGATTACACAGATTATTGAAGGATTACACAGATGGATATTTCAATTATAGCTAATCCTAAATTCGGCTGGTTCTTTATCTGGACAGAGATTATCTTAATATACCTGGCATTCCTGTGGTTCCATAGAATAGTGAAAAGGAAGAGAAGGGTTAGATAAGAAATCTTTAGCGTTTAGGACGGGCCCCCGTTCGAAATATTATTTCGAACGGGGCGGGGATATCTGGCCACAACCTCGCTCTTTATCCCTCCCCGGGGATTAAACTCACCACGCACTTCCAGCCGCTTTGGCCGGCAGGCGCGCAGCGTATCCTCTAAAATCCGGTTTACCGCATTTTCGTAAAAGATACCTAAATTTCTATAAGCCAATAAATAGAGTTTTAACGACTTAAGCTCCAGGCAAAGTTTATCAGGCACATAGCGAATAGTAACCGTGCCAAAATCAGGCAGTTGAGTCTTTGGGCAAATAGAGGTAAACTCAGGGATTGAAATATTCACCTCGTAATCTTTGTATTGATTAGGGAAACATTCAATCCCGGGAAGCTTAACCTTTATCCCCGCCTGAGCATGCTTTTTTGTATAACCGCTCATTACTTTGCCCTCTTTTCTCCTTTAAGATTCGGGGTCTGTGTCATCGTACTTGAGCTCGCTGTTTTTGTTCGCTCGCTGCAATTTGTTTGCCGAGTTGTTCAAGAAAATTGCCTTCGGCAATAACCTTAATGCAATTTTCGCAGTGGTATCATATTTATACTTTCCTATACCAGGACTTAACAGTTCGCTCATTTGGCGAAATTCTCTCGTAAGAATAAAATTAGGCTTTACTCGGTCAGTTTCGCCATTCGCTCACTGTAAGTCCTAACAACTCTTTTGGCAAAAAATTGCTGATGCTTCGCTCACCAAAAACACCAAGCTCAAGTCAGGTTGTCACTCCTCGCCAAAACTATAAATACAGCCGCAATAATTCTGGTGATAAAGATTATATTGCCTGCTTAATTGCTGCGCCCTTTTAAAGCCGTCTTGCTTCTCGAAATCGCGCGCTAAAAACAGCTTCTTGTTTACATTCCGGCCAATTTTATTTATCGTTTGCGTATTTTTATGCGGGCTGACAGTAAGGGTGGTGGTAAAAACAGTGAACCCTTTTTCTTGGGCTACCTTTGCTGTTTTTTCCAGGCGAAAACAAAAACATCTCGCGCATCTTTTGCCGCCTTCGGGTTCAGCTTCCAAACCCTTAATCCGGGAAAGCCACTCATCCTTATCGTAATCGCCGATTATTAAAGGAAACTTTCCCTTTTCGGCCAAACTTTTAACCGCCCCAAGCCGCTTGTGGTATTCTTCCTCAGGATGGATATTGGGGTTATAGAAATATCCGCTGACTTGATAACCTTCCTGCCTTAATCTTTCCACGCAGGCAGTTGCGCAAACAGCGCAACAGATATGCAAAAGCACCCTCATAGCAATAATCTCCCTTTGCTCAGCTCAAAAGCCTGCTTCAGGCAGTCCGGATGTTCTAATATCCCGGCTTTATTATCGACATTGGGGCAATAGAGCTTTCCTTTAAATTCTATATCCAAAACAGCAAAAAGATTTTTGACTATGCTCTCTGCATTTTTAAAAAAGCTGTCCTTGTTAGCAGCGCTTACCAAAATCAAATATCCTTTTTTTGCCTTAGCACGGGAAGCTTTTTTGAAAATATTTTTTGCTGCCCAGCGGCATTGGTAGCGGTCAATCATTGCCTTTACCTGCGCCGGAAGGCTGCCGAAGAATATTGGCGAGGCCAGGATTATCCTGTCTGCACGGTCAACCTTTTTATAGATAAGCTGCATCTCATCATTGACAACACATTTGCCGTTCCTTGCGCAGCCGGCGCATTCCTGACAAGGCGAAAATTTTAATTCATTCAGGACAATCTTCTCTGTATCCAGGCCGCGGGATTGTGCTCCCTCCAGCGCCTTATCCAGAAGAAGTTCCGAATTGCCGCCCCGGCGCGGCGAGCCCAATATTCCTAATACCTTCATAGTTTTATTCTTACTCCTCCGATAATCCACCTGCCCGGCATTGCAACATCGCCCTGTTCGCTATAAGAGGCGTTCAAAAGATTGGTTATATCCAGAAATATTTCCAGGTCAAATCTATCCTTCTTCATCTTTTTGCTAACCCGGCTATCCAGAAGAAAATACGGCCTTTGGTCGATCCTCTGTTTATAAGATAAGCTTAAAGTCTGGCTGAGAGCCTGAGGAAACGAAAGGCTTAATTCCAGATGGGCATGGTGTTTCAGAAACTCTAAACTATATTTTGTATTTAAAGCAGCGCTTCCGCTTTCCGAGTATTGATAAACATAGCCGGCGCAAACTTCCGAAAGGATTGAAAATTCATCTTGTATTTTCAGGGTAAGCTGCGATTCTAAACCCCGGGTATCGACCTCAGCGATATTCTCTGCCTGCCAGGCTGCGTCGGAAGAAGGCCTTACCCAACCAATCAAATCGTCTGCCCATCTCCGGAAATAGGTTAATTCTGCGCAAAGAGCGCCTTTATCATAGTCCAGCCCGGCCTCAGCGGACCAGGCTTTCTCCGGCGTCAAATCTTCATTCCCAATATTAGCCGGGCTTTGATAATAGAGATCGGTGAAAGAAGGAATTCTAAAAGAGCGGCCGGCGGAACTCTTAAATTTAAGCCGGGGGCTGAGCTTATATCCTATACTTAAATCGGGACAAGCCTGCCAACCCCAGGTTTGAAAATGGTCCAGGCGCAAGCCCAAATTGTAAACAGCGCTTTTTTCTAACGGAGACTGCAACTGCGTATATAAGGCCTGATTATCCCGCGAGTGCTTCCCTAACCTTGTGCTGGTTATTTTTTCCCGTCCTGCCTCAACGCCGAGCAACAAAGAGCCGGCAGCAAATTCCCTGTGCGCCTGTAAGTCTGCGCCATAAGAGTAGCTGGTATGGTAATTTACATACCAGCTTGGCCTGTTTCTGTCCAGAATAAATTTATCGCAGTGCCGGCGATAATAAAGCGAAGGCTCAAGGTCTAAGATTTCGTTTTCGATGCGCGCCTTTAAATTAAAAAAGCGCGTATCGGTATGCTCTTCTTCGTGAGGATAGAGATTGGAATAGAAATTAGCTGCGCCGAAGTCTTTATCGGTATAACCGAACAAATATTCCAATGTTCCATTACTGAAATCTCTTTTTGAATTAAAGCTTAAGGAAGTGATTTCAAAATCTGTGTCCGGGCGAAAGCCGGATGACTCCTTTCTGGCGAAAGATAAGCGATTATTAAAACTCCCCAGGGGGCAGTTGACTGATAATCCCTGGGATGAGAAGCCAAAGTTTCCTCCTGAAGCCTCTATTTCCAACCCCTTTGCGCCCGGTTCTTTAGTAACTATATTTATCGCTCCGCCAAAGGCCCCCGCCCCGTATAAGCTTGAGGCCCCTCCCGAAAGAATTTCTATCCTCTCAATATCCATTAAAGTCAGAGGCACATCCATATTGTGGTGTCCTGTCTGGGGGTCATTTATGCCTACCCCATTTATGCAGATTAGAATCTGTTCAAAATTAGCGCCCCTTATATTTACATCGGCCTGCGCGCCTAAGGGGCCTCTTTGTCTTATGTCTACCCCCAGGATATGTTTCAGGAGCTCCTGCACCGAACGCGCCGGCAAACGAGCTATCTCTTCTGCGCCTATTACGTTTACCTTGCGTAAATCCTGAGATTGGGCAAGGGAAGATTTTGTAGGAAAAATAACGATGGGCTCTAAGATATAAGGGCCGCCCTCTTCTGCAAAGGCAAACGTTGTTGTCAAAACAAGATTGGCCCCCAAAATCAAGAAAAGATAATGATTTTTCTTCTTTATTTTGCCGGTCTTTCTTTTAATGGCTTAAAATGATAACCTGATTCAGCCCCGGGTAAAGAAGCAACCGGTTCGGTTAAGAGAAATTTGCCCCCGGCAACCCACTCTTTAAGAATGCCGGCAATCTCTTTGGCCCGGGAATAGCTGGATAAACTGCCGGTAGGGACTTCCTTATTTTGCACCTTTATCCTGCCCTGTTTGAGCTGAGCGTAATTTACCTCGCCTAAAATTCCTTTGTCCGCGCCTTGAGGATAAGCCTGGCCGTAGTCAACGACCTGGGCGTAGATTTCTTCATCGCGCACTGCGGTATACTGGCATATTTCTTCGTTAAGAACCGGTATCGGTATGCCAATCCCTACGGTTAAGGTAACCCCGTATCCGTGCATCGTGGTTCCCGTAAGCCACCTGGCATTCATCTGTTTGAGATCGCCAATCAGGGCAAGAGTGCCCCCGGCCTGCACCGGCGTGCCGTTTTCTCTGCGCTTAACAACGGGGTTATGCTGGGTGCCCTGCCAGGCCACAAAGCCGACTCCCCCGCCTAAGAATATCTTCGTGCCTATGCCGATAGTCTTATAATAAGGGTCATTCAAAAGAGGCGAAAGAGAGCCTGCGCTACAGTAATTGGCATTGCCCAGATGAGGTTTTAACAGCCCCATATAGGTATAAATAATCCGGTCTGAAAGATTAACGGCCACATTATAGTTCTGATAGCAATTGCGCAAATTAAAAAGCACAGCTTCATTTAAATCTTTAATATTAATCAGCGTCTCCAATTCTCTGCGCGGATAACAATCCGTGCCGTAAGCCTGGGCCTTAAGAACTATGTCTTTTCCGGCCACCAACTCTTCAATTACATAACCTCCGCCGTATTTGAAGGTGCCCGGATATACTTTGTTGCGCGGGTCTTCATCAGGCAGGGCAGTGGCTCCCAGATAAATATCCAGGGCGGCAAAGCCGCTATAAACGGGCACCTCGTTAAGATAGGCGCGCCCGCCTCCTAATTTTATCTTTGGTTTAGAATGGCCGATATTCAGATATGCGCCCGAAGAACACATCGGCCCGAAAGTGCCGGTGGTCACCACGTCTACTTCCCTGGCTGTTTCTCGGACACCTTTTTTATCCACCAGGCCAATAATCTCTTCAGCGGTAACTACCACCGCTTTTCCCTTTTTTATCTTTTCATTAATCTCCCGAATCGTCTTGGCCATCTTCAATTTCCTTTTTCGGTTCACCCCGCTTCAAAGGATACTACGGGGTTTAAGCTTTTGGCTTCTTCTGTTTGAGCTCTTTAAGGTTGGCCGCCCTTTTGTATGAACGATTTAAATAATTCAGGGTTCTGCTGAATAAACTCTATAACCTTCCTAATAAAAAATATTGAAAGAACAGCAGAGATGCCCCCTAAGACAATTCCGCCTGCAGCAAAGCCTTCCCCCCTGGTTGTACTTTCCGGAGCAGCTATCCGACGCAGAGCTATTATTCCTAATATAACCGCCAACAAAGCTTTTTCTATGCCAAAAAGATTAATAAACGACAAAATACCTGCAACCAGACTAATTATTGCCAATTCATGAGTTTTACCTTCTCTCACAGCTTACTCCGTTTCTCCCGGGTTTTCAGCCAAGAGCTGCTCTTTCCTTTTCAACAGCTGCCGGGCAAAGGACGAGCTAAGACCACCCATTTTTTCCTGAGCCTGCTCTATCTTTTTCTCCAGCTCTTTAAGCGTTAGGCAATTAATCTTCTTTTTCTTCTTCTCTGCCGCCTCTTTTTTCTCTTCTTCAGCCATTTTTCACCTTGCTCCTTTATAGCACAGATGAGCGTAGATGTTTAATCTGTGCCAATCTGTGCATTATTATCAAGAAAATCGCTTCGCGATAACTCTAATCGATTTTCGAAGTGGTATCCTATTTATACTTTCCTATACCATTAAATACTGCTTCCCAACTCATGAATATTCAACTTTTTTCTGCAATTTGGGCAAACAAAGGTGTTGCTTTCCGGCGCCAGGAAATTCTGCAGCTCATCAGCGCTTAAGGTTTCGCCGCAATAGGGACACCTGCACAAATGCTGCGGGCGCGAAAAATCTAAAGGCTCTTCTCGGTATTCCGGGTTATCTGTCATATCTCTCCACTATTTCCAGGGCTTCCTGCGGAGTTTCTACTAGGTTGAAAATGCGCATATCTTTTGCATTGACCATTTTATTTTCAAGCAGCACATCTTTAAACCAACTCAAAAGGCCCTGCCAATATTTTTTGTTGAACAGGATTACCGGCCGGGGCGCCATCCTGTCAGTTTGAATTAAGGTAATCGCCTCCAAAAATTCATCCAGCGTTCCGTATCCTCCCGGAAAAATAAGGAAGGCTTGACTGTACTTCGCAAACATTACGCGGCGGCAGAAGAAATATCTAAATTCCAATAGGCGAGTGAGGTATTTATTGGGTTTCTGCTTAGTGGGGATAAGAATGTTCAAACCGACGGATTGGCCTTTGGCAACTTTCGCGCCTTTATTTGCCGCCTCCATTATTCCCGAACCTGCGCCGGTAATAACTGCGTAACCTGCCTTAGCAAAAATTTTTGCTGTCTTTTGCGCCAACTTATAATAAGGACTTCGGCAGCTAATCCGGGAAGAGCCGAAGATGGAAACCGCCTTATGGATATCGGCCAATTCTTCAAATCCTTCCACAAATTCACTCATTATTCTGAAAATGCGCCAGGGATCCTCTTTGATAAAATTATGTTTTATTTTAGTCATTTTTTGCGCTCCTAGTCATTGGCGAAAATGGCGCTCCACCCATTTTTTAGCCTGGGATTTGTTTTTAAGTTTTCCCTCTAATTGCATATCCACCATTTGTCTATGGATTTTACCAAAAATCGGCCCAGGAGTAAAGCCTATTTTTATTAATTCATAACCGTTTAAAAGAGGTTTGGGAATTACCGGCCTTTTCTTAAATTCTTTATATTTTCTTCTTAAAAAACGCCATATTGTTAAATCTCTGTGGCTGGCAATACAATCGATGCGGTGAAGCGCAAGTTCCACATCAAAAGTAGGGCGGGCAAAAAGTCTTTTTAAGGTGGAGCCGCGCATTTTTGGCGCCTCCATCATCCGCATATGGTTTTGGACGCAAGCCGCAATATTCTCTCTATCCTTATTAGGAAACTTGAGGCCCTTTAGTATCCGGGCCGTCATTTCGGCGCCCAGTTTATCGTGCCCGCTAAATCTGATGCGTTCTAACACCTGGAAGGTTGCAGGCTTGGCGATGTCATGAAAAAGACAGGCAAAGGCTAATATTAAAGAAGCGCCTTTTAGTTGTTTGAGCATCAATAAAGTATGAGTAAATACATCTCCTTCGGGATGAAAAGCCGGAGGCTGTTGCACTCCTTTGAGCTTATCTACCTCGGGCAAGACATGCCTTAAAAGGCCGGTTTCATCAAGCAGGCTCAACCCCAGAGAGGGGTTGGGTCCGGTAAAGAGCAGGATTAATTCGTCGCGGAGCCGCTCGAGGCTTACCCGCTTTATATTTCCGGCCATCTTTTTAATAGCCTGGAAAGTCTTATCCTCAATGCTAAAGCCCAGAGTAACAGCGAACCTGATTGCCCGGATAAGCCGTAAGGGGTCCTGCCTAAACCGGCAAGGAGCCCGGCCAACAGCGCAAATCTTCTTTTTGCGGATATCCTGCCTGCCCTCTACCAAATCAATAATTTTCTTTTTTATCGGCTCGTATGCCAATCCGTTGATAGTGAAATCTCTTTCCTGTACATCTGCTAAAAGGTTTAAAGATTTATTTCTTCGTTTACCTCTAAAAGTAGAAACCTGAAAAGGAATCTTGTTTTTCACTATAAGGAATGTGCCGAACTGCGCGCCCACAGGGATACATTGTTTGGGAAAAAGCTTCTTTATCTGCCCGGGCCGGGCATC
>CAZPSS010000035.1:0-9518 GCA_964589565.1 uncultured Planctomycetia bacterium | reverse complement strand
TCAGGCAGTAGAAGAAGGGCGGAATGAACTCTCGCACTATATAACGGTCGATTATTTTCATCGTTAACGTTTCATTGTCCAGAAAATAAGAATAAGCCCCGCGCAAATTAAAACAATGTCCGAAAGCCACATGCCCAGGCCCGGATAGATAAAGCCCTTGATAGAAAGCACCTCTCCGGCAAGAAAGAGGATGTAGTAAGCCACGAATACGCCGATACTTAAGCCGATGCCGACAAATTTCTCCCGTCTTCTTGTCCAGATGGCTAAAGGAAGCCCCATCAGCACGAAGGCAAGAGGGGCAAAGGAAAAGGAAAGTTTCTTATTTATTTCTGTAATAATGGGCGTGATATCTTCAATTTTATCTTTTTTCAGCTCTTTTATATTATTGCGCAATTCCCTGATACTCATATCTTTTAGTTTTTTCTGAAGATTCTGCGGGCCGGATGAAACGTCGAGGGTCAGGTAATAGGTTTTGAAGTTGAGTTTGTAAAAGGTGCCCGGGTCTTTAGGGTTTGGTTCGTCGCTTGAGCCGTCCATCAGTTTAAGTTTTACGATATCTTTCTGCGGGATAGGCAAAAATTCACCCTGGTTAGCAATAATTGTGCGGGTGGGCTTTCCTTCCTGGGGCTGATAAATCCTTATATTGGTAAGTTTATTTTCGTGGATTCCGTAAATGAAGATGATATAGTTTTGAAAAGTCCGGATGAATGTGCCCGCTTCTAAAAATGCCGCGGGCCTTTTTAAGCCGATTTGTTTGACGATTTTCCGGGAAGCAAATAAGGCATTCGGCTTAAGCCTGTCATTAAGCGGGATGGAGGCAAGGCTGGCCACAACGCCCAGTACAATTATCGGAAAACATAACTTATATAGATTGATGCCGCTTGCCCTTATAGCGATGATTTCATTGTCGGCGCAAAGCCGGCCGATGGTTAAGAGTGTAGCGCTGAGTATAGACAAAGGAAGGGCGTAGGTTAGGAGATTGGGAATAAAAAGCAGAATAAGTTTACACACCAGGGCCATGTTTACGCCCTTGTTAATTACCAGGTTGAAGAGATTTACCAAATTACCCATTAACATTACAAAGATAAGGATAGCCAGCGATAGAATAAACGGCCAAAAGAGCTCTTTTAATAAATATGTCCTGAGTATCTTCATATTTTAAACACCGCGGGCTAGGGTAAACACATCCACTCTGTTTGCTCCTGCTTCTAACAATACCTTAGCGCATTCGTTTGCCGTAGCTGCGCTGGTCAAGACATCGTCTACCAATAAGATATTTTTGTTTTTCAGGACAGGGCTATTCCTTACTTTGAAAGTTCCCTGCACGTTCTTAAGCCTTTCTCTGCGCTTCAGGTTAACCTGGGCAGGCCCGGGCCTGATTTTAATGAGCGACCGGGTCTGCAGCTCTTTGGAGAAGGCCTTTGATAAGGATTTAGCTAAAAGTTGGGCCTGATTGAATTGCCGCAGGCGAAGTTTGCTGCCGTGTAAGGGCACAGGCAGAATCAGGTCTATATCTTCCATAGTCAGGAAATTGCGCCCAAAATCAATCATTAATCTACTTAAGGGCTTAGCTATCGATAACTTACTTTTATATTTAAATAGACGGATACATTCTTTAATTATGCCGTCGTATCTGCAAACCGCGCGCGCTGTGCTAAAAAAATATGAAGCTGTTTGGCAATTGCGGCAGGCCAAAGCCTGGTTCTGGTTTTTTGTGGGCAGGTGCATTCCGCATACACGGCAAAAGGGCGGCAATATAAGCTCAATCTTAGCCCAGCATCCTTCGCAAAAGGGTTTGTCGCCTAAAGGATTTAGCCTTACCTTGCAGAGCAAGCACGATAAGGGGTAGATTAGATTGATGAAGTTCTTTAGCCAGGGTTTGAACACCGTGTCCAACAATATACCACCTTCCGGAGCCCCTGTCAAGTAAAGCTCCGCCCATTTTGTTTACCCCATTCACAATTTTATTTCGAACGGGGCTTGCAATAGACAGGCCTTTATGATAGGATAAAAAGCGTTAAGGAGGCTTTAATTGAACTTAGGTTGGTATATTTTGGCGTTGGCTATTTTACTCGTATTATCGGGCCTTTTTTCCGCCTCAGAAACTGCCCTTTTTTCTTTATCCAAGATACATTTGCGCAGGTTAAAAGAGAGAAAGCCGGCTCAAAGCGTTTTAATTGCGCAGTTATTGGAGTCTCCCCGCCGCACCCTGAATACCATTCTTACGGGGAATATGCTGGTGAATATTACGGCCAGCGCTTTAGTCACTCAAGTTCTGATGCGCTTTCTGGGACAAAGGGGGCTTGCGCTATCCGTAGGCCTGACTGCTTTTTTGCTTTTGGTGTTTGGCGAAGTTACCCCCAAAACCTTTGCCATTTCCCACGCTGAAGGTTTCTCCTGCTTTATCTCGCGGCCTTTATATCTTTTTGCCAGGCTCGTCTTTCCTATCCGCTTCGCCTGGGCAAAAATCGCCGACTTTTTTTCGCAGCGCTTGACCGTTCCCCGGTATTTGCACCAGCCTTTCTTAACTTCCGAAGAAATCAAAGGGCTGGTTTCCATCGGAGAGAAGGAAGGTGTAATCAGCAAAGAGGAAGAGCAGATGATATCTACGGTGTTTGACTTCGGAGAAAGATATGTCAACGAGATTATGACTCCCCGCGTGGATATTGTAGCCATCGATGTCAACGAGGGCAGCCCGGCCTTAGAGAAAATTCTAAAAAGCAGCCGCCATTCCAAAATCCCTGTCTATAAGGATGGGGTGGACAGTATCCTGGGCGTTATTTATGCCAAGGAATATCTGCTTGCTCCCGAAGAGGACTGGCAAAATTTGGTTAAGCCGGTCCTTTTTGTTCCGGAAACAAAAAGGATTGAGGAGCTTTTGCTTGAGTTTCAAAGCAAGAAGTCCTATTTAGCTATAGTTACCGACGAATATGGGGGAACATCGGGCCTGGTTAGCATCGAGGATATTTTAGAGGAGATTGTCGGCGAGATTCAGGACGAATACGACAGCGAAGAAAAACTTATTGCAAGGGTTGACGAGCATAGTGTTTCAGTGAGCGGCAAGACTTCCCTTTATGACTTAAACGAAGAGTTGAATACTCATTTTAAGGCCAGGGATGCCCAGACAGTGAGCGGATTTATGATTCAGCTGTTCGGCAGAATCCCTAAATCGGGCGAAAGCAAAAGATACAGAAACTACCTCTTTACGGTTAACGATGTGCGCAGGCACAGAATCCGCAAGATTACAATAAGAAAAAAAATAAAATGATTATTTTCTGGACGGTTGTTGCCATTATATTTTTTGTTTTATCGGAGGCCTTCTTTTCCGGCTCGGAGATGGCCGTAATATCGGTAAATAGAATTAAAATGGAGCAATTGGCCGGGCAGAAACTTTCCCGCGCTGTGCTCCTGAAAAAGATGCTGGCTTCCCCGGACAGGCTTTTAAGCACAACTTTAGTAGGCACTAATCTTTCTGTAGTTGCCTCTTCGGCAATCGCGACGGCGCTGATTGCCGCCGGCTTAGGCGGGGGATATGCCTGGCTTACTCCGGTAATTATGGCCCCTGTTATTTTGATTTTCGGCGAAGCTGTCCCCAAGGCCGTATTTAGGTATTATGCCGATAAAATAACCTTTGCGCTCGCCGGGCTTTTAAGATTCTTCGAATTTGTTTTTTGGCCGCTGGTTTTGCTTGTGAGTTCCATTTCGCGGCTAATTCTGCTTCCCCTGAAAGCGGGAGAAGCAAAAAGAAAGAGCCTTTTTGTCAGCCGGGAAGAATTAAAATTATTAATCAAAGAAAGCGAGAAAGGCGAGGTAGTCAAGCCGCATGAGCGGGCTATCATCCACAGGATATTTGAATTTGGCAGCAAAAAGGTAAAGGAGATTGCGGTGCCCCTCAAAGAGGCAATAAGTTTGGATGCTCAGGAAAATCCCCTGCAGCTAAAGGAGCTCTCAAGGGCAAGCGGCTTTTCCCGTATCCTGGTTTACGAAGGCAAAAAACAAAATATTATCGGCTTTGCCAATGTTTTCGATGCCCTTTATGAAGAAGGCAGATTCGCCAAAGTTTTAGACTGCCTGCGGCCGGTATTATATATATCCCAGGAAAGCCCTATCGATAAGGTTTTCTACTCCCTGCAGTTAAAAAGGATGCAGGTGGCGGTTTTGCTGGATGAGAATAATGAGCATACGGGGATGGTCACCTTTAAGGACCTTCTTGATGAGATTGCGGGGGGAGACTAAAAGATGCCCGTAATCAAATACATTTTTTTAGGTGTTGTTCAGGGGTTGACTGAATTTTTGCCGGTGAGCAGCAGCGCCCATTTAGTAATTTTTCAGGAATTATTGCGCATTCAAGAGGACCCAATCCTGTTGAGTATTATTTTGCATTTAGGGAGTTTGGCGGCGCTTTTGGTATTCTTATTTAAAGATATAAAGCGCCTCCTTAAAGTCAGGTTTTTGTTTTATATATTTTCGGCCACAGCCATAACCGCGCTAATTGTTGTCTTTGGCCAGGATTTCTTTGAAAGTATGTTTCATTCGGCGCGCAAGCTGGCTCTGCCGCTTTTTACTACCGGGTTAATTTTGCTTTGCACAAAGAAGTTTAGGCCGGGCCGGCGCAGCCTGCCTGATTTAAAAATCGGGGATGCTTTTTGGCTGGGCCTTGTCCAGGGCATCTCTGTAATTCCCGGCCTCTCCCGCTCGGGCGTTACCATCTCTGCTTTGTTATTTCGTGATGTGGAAAGAGTGGCCGCTTTTAAGTTTTCTTTTCTGGCTTCAATATTTGCTATTTTAGGGGCGTTGTTTTTCAAGCTTGGCGATTTTAGCGGGCTTGCTGTTTACGAATTTAAATATATGGCGTCAGGCTTTTTTGCTTCTTTTTTCAGCGGCCTTTTGGCCCTGAAAGTTTTGCTCGCAGTTATTCGCAAAGCGCGGTTGTACCTATTCGGTTATTACTGTCTGGCTTTAGCTTTAGTTTTATGGATTCTGCACTGCCGATAAATCGGCAAACTACATTAACATGGTGTAGTTGCCCAATTTATTGGGCAGAAGGAAAAAGGTGATTAGGATGAGGCACTCATCGATTATGATTCCCGAGATAAGGGAATTGCTGAAACTGCACAAGAAGGAAGAATTGAACGAAGCTATGCAGGAGATGCACCCGGCCGATATTGCCGATGCCCTTTTTGATTTAGATATAAAAGAGCAGGTTGCGCTTATCAGCCGCATTGATAAGAAACAGATGACTGAAGTCTTTGATGAGTTGGACGAATACGAACAGTTCGAGCTTCTGGATAGATTAGAGAAGGAGCTGTCCACTTACCTTTTGAATGAGATGTCTTCGGACGAGAGAGCGGACTTGCTCAACAGCCTGCCGGATAAGGTCGCTAATAAGTTTCTCAACTTAATGAGCGAGGCCGAACGAAAAGATGTAGAGAAACTGCTTAAATATCCGGCTAATTCTGCCGGCAGCATTATGACCACAGAATATATATCCTTAACCCCCGAGCTCACAGTGTCTGAGGCCTCGGAGCTGATCAGGCAAGCTGCTCCCAAAAAAGAGACAATCTATTATACCTATGTTACCGACCAGGAGAATCGGTTAATAGGATCTGTTTCACTTCAGGATATATTCCTAGCCAAAGAAGACCTGCCTATAAGAAAGATTATGCATAAAAGAGTAATCAAGGTGCACGCAGAGCAAGACCAGGAAGAAGTGGCCAAGACGGTGCGCAAATATAATTTGCTTGTTCTGCCGGTAATAGATAAAGATAAAAAACTTGCCGGGATAGTTACGGTTGACGATATCCTCGATGTAGTTAGAGATGAAAACACTGAAGACATTTATAAGATGGCGGCTATGCTTGCTCCGGAAGACCCGTATTTTGACACGGGTTTCTTTACCCTTGTCAAACGCAGGATAGTCTGGCTTATAGTTTTACTTGCAGCCGTTCAATTCTCTGGACAAATCCTGAAACACTACGGTTTTGCCTTAGAGGCCGTAGTGGCATTGTCTTTCTTTATTCCTATGCTTCTCAATACAGCTGGTAATGCAGGAACCCAATCTAGCACTACTATTATCCGTGGGCTAGCTACGGGTGAAGTAAGAATTAATCAGGTCTTTAAGGTTATGCGTAGAGAAATATCACTGGGTTTAGTTTTGGGAATTATACTGGGAGTGCTTGGGGTGGGTAGAGCGCTTTTATTGCAGAAAAATCTACTTGTGAGTTTTGCCGTGGGTTTTGCCTTAGCAGCTACTATTATTATGGCAACCTTAACCGGCTCACTTCTGCCGTTGCTATTAAAAAAGATTAAGATTGATCCGGCAGTCGCAGCGGGTCCTTTCATCTCAACCGTAGTTGATATCACCGCCCTAATAATCTATTTTGAGATTGCCAGGGCTTTGCTTCATCTGTAATTTGGTACTATACTATCAAGAGCACGGAGGCAAAAAAATGAGCGGAATTTTTGGAGTGGTTTCTCAGGGGGATTGCGCAGAGACTTTGTTTTGCGGCACGGATTATCATTCGCATTTAGGAACCGAATACGGCGGTATGGCCGTGCTGGGAGAAAACTTTACCCGCCAGATACACAGTATAAGCCAGGGCCAGTTTAAATCAAAATTTTATGAAGATTATAAAAAGATAAAGGGCAACAAAGGCATCGGGGTGATTAGCGCCTTTGAGGAACAGCCGATATATCTGCAGTCCAGGTTCGGCCCGTTTTGTATAGTTACTAATGGGTTTGTGCAGAATGCGCAGGACTTGGCCAGGAGGCTCTTAAAGCGGGGAATCTCTTTTAGTGAAGTAAGTAAAGATACGGTTAATCTAACAGAGCTGGCTGCCAAGCTAATCAACCAGGGGAGAGATATAGTAGACGGCATAGAAAGGCTGTTTGCGGCAATAGATGGTTCCTGTTCGCTTTTATTGCTGAATAAAGAGGGCATTTATGCAGCCAGGGACAGGTTAGGCTACAGCCCTTTGACAGTAGGAAAAGGCCGGCAGGCCTGGGCGATAACTTCAGAGACCAGCGCCTTTCCGAATATTGAGTTTGAAGTAAAAAAGTATCTTGAGCCCGGTGAGATTGTGCTCATAAATGAGCAGGGTATGACACAGAGGAGTCCGGGAAGGGATAAGACTCAAATTTGCACTTTTCTCTGGATATATACCGGTTTTCCGGCCTCTAGTTATGAAGGGATTAATGCTGAAGTAGTCCGGGAACGCTGCGGGCGATGTTTGGCCCGCCGCGATCAGGATATAAAACCGGATATAGTTTCCGGTGTGCCCGATTCCGGTACGGGCCATGCCTTGGGATATGCTATGGAATCAGGCAAACCTTTCCGCCGCCCGTTAGTAAAGTATACGCCCGGATATGGCAGGAGCTACACCCCGCCATCACAGGAGATGCGCGATTTAATTGCCAGAATGAAACTCATCCCTATCAGGGAAATAATTAAAGGCAATAGAATCGTAGTTTGCGATGATTCAATAGTTAGAGGCACACAGCTTAAGAACTTCACTGTTAAGAAGTTGTGGGAAGCAGGCGCTAAAGAGGTGCATGTCAGGCCCGCCTGCCCGCCGCTTATGTTCCCTTGCAAGTTTAATTTCTCCACGCGCAGTATCGATGAATTAGCTGCCCGACGGGCAATTCATAGCCTCGAGGGCCGTGAATTGGAAGATGTGCGAAAATATATCGATTGCGATACCGGGGAATACAAAAGAATGGTGGAATGGATTGCCGGAGATCTGGAAGTAACCACACTTAGATATCAGACCGTGGATGATATGGTCGAAGCCATCGGCTTAGCCCGTGAGAAATTGTGCCTCTATTGCTGGAATGGCCAATAATGGTGTGATTTAATTATGCTTGACACATCCAAAAAAAGACACAGATTGAGAATTATAATTCCTGCCTACCCGGCTTTTAATATTTATTCTCGTATCGCTAAAGGAACCACAGCGTTAGGGCCGGTATGCGTGGCCAGCGCTGTAAGTGAAATGGAAAAATGGGATGTGGAAGTTATTGACGAAAATAACCTGCGCAGATACGGACCTAAAAGTCTTTCCGGCGGCGCCGACCATGAATTTTTGCAGCGGCTAAGACCGGCAGATGTTGTTGGTTTTTATGGCGGATTGACCAGCACTATACCCAGGATTTATAAAATTGCTCAATTTTATAAAGATAAAGGCATTACGACTATCGCAGGAGGGCAGCATTTTGTAGAAGAGAATATTGCCGAAGCCTTAAATTCTCACATCGACTATGTGGTAATTGGAGAAGGCGAAGAAACCATAACAGAACTTCTGAAGGTTTTTGAAGGAAGGCAGGATAAAGGCGCGGTAAAGGGCATCGCTTATCTTGAAAAGGGAAAGGTCATTTATACCCCCAAAAGGGAAGAGATAACGGATTTTGATAAATTACCATTGCCCGATTTCTCCTTAGTGCGTTATGCCAATATTAAACTTTATCCTGTTGAAAGAATAAGGGGATGCGGCATGGATTGTGAGTTCTGCACCGTTAAAGGCAGGCCGAGATATGCCTCTCCGGAACGGTTGCTTGAGAGAATAAGTTTTCTTGTCGAAACTAAGGACGCGCGCCATTTTTTTGTGGTTGATGATCTTTTTGGACAGCAAAGGGATGAGACGATACGTTTTTGTAACATGTTAAGAGACTATCAGAAAAGCATAGGCAGAAGGCTGGATACAACCGTTCAGATACGATTGGATAAAGCGAAAGACCCGGAACTTCTCTCTGCTATGCGCCAGGCAGGAATCAGCACAACAGCTATAGGTTTTGAGTCGCCTATTGACGAAGAATTAAAGGCTATGAACAAACATATTAAATCTGAAGATATGGCGGCTTTTACAAAGATATTTCATAAATTTGGATTTCTGGTGCACGGCATGTTTATTTTTGGTTATCCATTGAAAGAAGGCGCCTATTTTAAAATGTCGGCAAAGGAACGCGTGAAGCGTTTTAGGCAATTTATCAGAAAGGCTAAAATTGACACTATACAGGTTTTGCTGGCCGGCCCTCTGCCTGGAACAGAATTAAGGCACAGGCTTACAAAGCAAAACAGAATTTATCCAATCGAAGATGTAGGCTGGGAGTATTACGATGGTAACTTCCCTTTGTTTGAGCCCGATGAACCTATGAGCGCCGAAGAAATGCAGAGTTCTGTCAGAAAAATTATGGGCAAATTTTATCAGTTTAGATATATTTTTATGATAGGTCTGAATATTTTTTCTTTTCCCGCCCTAATCTTTTTCTTACATAATATTGAGTTAGGGTGGAAAAAGTGGTACCGGCCCTGGCGCAACTATTTGCTTCGCTTCGGAGGCTGGCTTACCATGAAGGAATGGCTCTCTGAGTATAAAAAAGATATGTTCTCAAAAAAATTACAAAACGCAAAAAAACATCTGAGGGATTTTTAATTCAGGATTTTCAAATTCAGGGACACATCACTTAATTCATTGACATAACCATCCCTTCCTGCTACAATTTGCCTCATGGCAAGAATGGCG
>CAZPSS010000034.1:5505-9614 GCA_964589565.1 uncultured Planctomycetia bacterium | reverse complement strand
ACCCTTAAAGATTATACCGCATCCCGTACCAATAAGACGTTTAAGCGGCCCGGAACACTGCGGGCATTCTTTCAAAGGCTCTTTCGTGATTGATTGAAAGGCCTCAAACTTATGGCTGCATTTCCTGCATTGATAATCGTATGTCGGCATTTTAATGAGCCCCTACCGTTTTGCTTCGCTTTTGCTACGCAAAACGAAGCAGTAGGGGCGAATTAATCCCCCCTGCTTTGTTTTCGGACCTGTCCCTGCGTTTAGATTTGCATTGGCAAATCTGCAGGGAGAAAACAAGGGGGGATATACTTTCCTGGTACGGTTTAAAAATCCAACGGACTAACGGACTAACGAAAAACTTTTTTAACCTTCTCCATAAAGGAGCGGGAAAGGGGATTGACATTTTCCCCGCAGGCCTGGGCAAATTCCTGAAGCAGGTGTTTCTGTTTAGCGTTTAAGCCGGTAGGCGTCTCTACAACAACCTTCACTAATTCATCTCCCCGCCCATATCCGTGAACATCAGGCACGCCCTTCCCTCTTAAGCGAAAGAATTTCCCGCTCTGTGTGCCCGGGGGCACCTTCATTTTAACCTTTCCGTTCAAAGTAGGCACCTCTATTTCTGCCCCCAGAGCCGCCTGAGCAAGACTAACAGGGACTGCGCAAACAAGGTCGTTAGCGTGGCGTTCGAAGATTTCATCAGGCTGAACATAAATATCCACATAAAGGTCGCCGGCCCTGCCGCCCTTTGCTCCTGCCTCTCCTTCGCCGCTAACACGAAGTCTCAAGCCTGTATCTACGCCCGCCGGCACTTTAACATGAATCCTTTTTTCCACCTTTATCCTGCCTGCGCCCCGGCAGTTACTACAAGGCGTTTGAATAATCTTGCCTTCGCCGCCGCAGCGGCTGCAGGTGCGCGCAATAGTAAAGAAGCCGCCCATTGTCTGGACCTGGCCGCTGCCCCGGCACTCGGGACAGTTAACCTTCCTTGTTCCCGGTTTTGCCCCCTGGCCATTACAGACAGGGCAAGTATCTAAGCGCTGAAGACGCACAACTTTTTCTGCGCCTTTGGCTGCCTCCCGAAGGCTTATTTCCAATCCTATCTTGAGATGCGAACCCCGGCGCGGCCCGGCGCGGCGGCCGCCGCCAAAGCCGCCTAAGTCTACGCCAAAACTGCTAAAAATGTCGCTAAAGTTACCGAAAATATCTTCCAGGTCATCATAATGGGTAAAATCCGACCAGCCAAAACCGCCGGCGCCTTTAAATGCGCCCTGCAGCCCGGCGTGGCCGAACTGGTCGTAAGTCTTTCTTTTCTGCGGATCGCTTAAAACCTCGTAGGCCTCGCATGTCTCCTTAAACTTCTCCTCGGCCTCTTTATGGTTTTCGGGGTTTCTGTCCGGGTGGTATTTAAGGGCAAGCCTGCGATAAGCCCGCTTTATCTCATCAGCCGTGGCGTTTTTGCCCAACCCCAATACTTCGTAATAGTCTCGCTTGCTCATTTATTTTTTATTCTTATCCTCGTCTTCCACCGTATAATCCGCATCAACAACATCCTCGCCTTCTTTCTTTCCTTCTTTTCCTCGTCCTTCGTCCTTCGTCCTTCCTCCTTCGTCCTTCGCTCCTTGCGGCCCTGCCTGTTGGCCCGGCCCTGCCTGCGCTCCGGCCTGTTGCTTGGCTTGGGCCTCTTTATAAATCTCTTCGGCTAATTTGTGCGAGGCCTTCATCAGCTCTTCCGTTACAGCCTTGATATTGGCGGTATCTTTACCTTTGAGGACCTCTTTTAATTCAGCTATTTTCTTCTCAATCTTCTCCTTTTCGCCTTTGCCGATTTTTCCGCCAAAGTCCTTAAGAGACTTCTCCGTTGAGTAGATTAAGGTATCGGCTTGATTACGCGCCTCCACTTCTTCTTTTCTCCTTCTATCCTCCTCGCCGTACTTTTCCGCTTCCTTAACCATTTTGTCAATCTCTTCTTTAGAGAGTTTCTTGGGCGCGGTAATGCGGATAGACTGCTCCTTGCCCGTGCCTAAGTCCTTGGCGCTCACATGGACAATACCGTTTCTGTCAATATCAAAGGTAACCTCAATCTGAGGAATCCCCCGCGGCGCAGCCGGAATACCGACCAAATCAAACCTTCCCAGCTCCACATTGTCGCCTGCCATTTGCCGCTCGCCCTGAAGAACGCGAATTGTAACCGCAGTCTGGTTGTCGGCGGCAGTAGAGAAGACCTGGCCTTTTTTGGTGGGGATAGTGGTGTTTCTTTCAATCAGGCGCGTGCAGACTTCACCCAAAGTCTCAATACCTAAAGAAAGCGGAGTAACATCCAAAAGTAAGATCTCTTTTGTGTCGCCCTTAATAATTCCTGTCTGGATTGCCGCGCCCATCGCCACGCATTCCATCGGGTCAACGCCGCGTTCTATTTTTTTGCCCACATAATCCTCGACAAATTTTTGCACCAGCGGCATCCTGGTGGGCCCGCCGACCAGGACTACACGGTCAATATCCTTGGAGCTGAATTTTGCATCTTTTAAGGCCTGCTCCACAGGGTGTTGGCATCTACTAATGGTGGGAGTAATTAATTCCTCCAACTTTGCCCGATTTATGGTCATAGTCAGGTGCTTTGGGCCGGAAGAGTCGGCGGTAATAAAAGGGAGGTTTAGATCCGTAGTAAGTGTGCTGGAAAGCTCAACCTTTGCTTTTTCCGCTGCCTCCCGCAATCTCTGTATAGCCATCTTGTCCTTGCGCAGGTCAATCCCATTCTCATTTTTAAATTGTTTGGCTATATAATCTATCAGGATTTCATCCATATCTGTGCCGCCAAGCTGGGTATCTCCGCTGGTTGATATTACCTCAAACATAGATGCCTTATGCTCCTCATCCCAGCCCATCTCCAATATGGTTACGTCCAGTGTGCCGCCGCCAAAATCAAAGACCATAATCCTCTGGTCCTTGCCTATCTTATCGATTCCATAAGCAAGACAGGCAGCAGTAGGCTCATTAATGATGCGCAGGACATCAAGCCCCGCTATTTCCCCGGCGTCTTTGGTAGCAGTGCGCTGATTGTCATTAAAATAAGCCGGGCAGGTAATTACTGCCTCCTTTACTTCCTCGCCAAGATAAGCCTCGGCATCTTGCTTGATCTTCTGCAGGATGAAAGCAGATATCTGTTGAGGCGTAAACTCCTTTCCCTGAGCCTTAAACTTATAATCCTGGCCCATCTTTCTCTTTGCCGCCAGGATGGTGCCTTCAGGGTTAACCGCAGCCTGCCTTTTTGCCGGCTCACCCACTAAGCGCTGTCCGTCTTTAGTAAACGCCACTACCGACGGGAAGGCCTTGCCGCTGGCAACACCGGCGCCTTCCGCAGATGGAATAATCGCCGGCCTTCCTCCCTCCATAACTGCCGCAGCGGAATTAGATGTTCCCAAATCAATACCGATTACCTTAGCCATTTTTATTTACCTCCTCAACCTCGTTACGTCATTGCGAACCCCAAAGGGGTGAAGCAATCTCGCTCCTCGCAATGACGGATGAACTAGCCTTACTTCTTTTTCTCTGGTTTCTTAGCTACTTTTACCACCGCTGGTCGAATCAATCTATCTTCCAGGAGATACCCCTTTTGCACTTCCTCTACAACTGTGTTCTCTGAGTATTTATCTGTCTCGATATGGGCAATAGCTTCCTGCTCGGCAGGGTCGAAGGCTTTGCCCACACACTCTATTTTCTTTACTCCGTTCTTTTCCAAAAGTTGATGTATTTGCTTTAGAATCATCTCCACGCCTTGATGAAGAGACTTAAAATCGTCCATTTTGTTGGCGGATTCAAAGGCGCGCTCAAAGTTATCCAGGATATTTATGAGCTCATAAATCAAACTTTCGTTGGCGAATTTTAGAAACTGCTGTTTCTCTTTAAGGCTGCGTTTCTTGAAATTCTCAAATTCTGCATGCAGGCGCAGCAATTTGTCAAAATATTCCTGCTTTTGTTTTGAGCACTCGCTGAGCTCTTGATATTCTTTGACAGAAATTTTCACTTCTGCGTCCATAGATTTTCTCTTTCGTCATTGCGAGCGAAGCGAAGCAATCTCCTCTTAAGATTGCGCAGCCTGTTGCGAGTCCGTCTTTGAGATT
>CAZPSS010000034.1:0-5495 GCA_964589565.1 uncultured Planctomycetia bacterium | reverse complement strand
CTTTGACAGAAATTTTCACTTCTGCGTCCATAGCTTTAACGAACACTTGATTTACGGAGTGTAGCGACGTAAATCAATCTCCTTTCTTATTCTACTTTAGTTTGTGTGAGTTAATGCCTGAATCGGCAATTCTTTCGCTAAAAATCCGGGCCATATAACCGACTCTGCAAATAACCTTCGCGTAAGCCATCCTGCGCGGGCCGATAATCCCCAAAGCGCCCACATTTCTATTTTTGGCCTTAAAGTTAGAAATCACTAAACTGCATTCCTGGATATCCATGCAGGAATTTTCGCGGCCGATATGGATTTTCACGCCATCGGGGTCTAAATCCTCTTTCATAATCGCAAGCAGTGGCTGCTGCCTCTCAAGGGTTCTTAAAATTGCCTGCATTTTATGTATATCCTGAAACTCCGGCTGCTCAAGGAGGTAGCTTGTTCTTTCAAAATAAAGTTTATCCTTACCGGAAGAGAAAAAAGCCATCGCTGTGTATCCCGTAGAATTAGAAAGAATGCGCAAAACTTCTGTTAAGAATTCATCAAAGGCTTCACCCTGGCCGAGGCGGCGGCTTTCCATTATCTCTTTCTCTTCTATCTCTTTCTCCTGCTGCTTGAGCTCATCCAGTTCCAGCAAAGAATCGATATAGTAGCGATAGCCTCTGTCTGTAGGAATTCTGCCGGCTGAAGTATGCGGCTGCCAAATAAAACCCAGCCCGTCCAGCTCGGTCATTACATTGCGGACAGTAGCCGCGCTTATCTGCGAACGCAGCCGCAGGCTGATGGCCTGGGAGCTAACGGCTTGAGCTGTCTCAATGTAAGCCTCTACAATAGCCTGCAGAATCTTCTTTCCTCTTGTATCTAAAGGAGTTACGGACATATCATCTTTCCGTGTTTAGCACTCGTCTGCCTTGAGTGCTAAAGAGATATTTTAGCACAATCTCATTGTTTGTCAAATGTTTTCTGAAGATTTGTCTTTTTGAAGATTTTCTTTTTGCAAAAGATTATCCAGTTTCGCCTTAATTTTGCGGGGAATGCGCCCTTGCAAATAAATCTTATCTTTCCGGTATTCCTTCTTAAATACCTGGCCCTCACTGTAAATCAAGTTTAGCAGATACATCTTCTCCTGAGGAATAAAAACTTCGAAGTCGCTCATTAAGCTGTCTAACTGGAGGCTCAGCCTCTCCAATAACTCTTCGATATCTATCCCTTTTAAAGCCGATATTGCCACGCTATTTTTAAAATCTTTTAAATAACGCTTCAGGTTAAATTTGTTCGTAACCAAATCCGATTTATTCAAAGCTACGAGCATCGGTTTATCCTGGGCATTGAGCTCTCTCAACAGCTCGTAAACCGCCTCATTGTGCTCATAAACGCAAGGGTGGCTGATATCCAGAATATGTAATAATATATCCGCCTCTTTTACTTCCTCCAGAGTAGCACGAAAGGCTTCGATGAGCTGATGGGGAAGGCGGTGCAGGAAACCGACTGTATCGGAAAATAGGACTTTCTGTCTTCCGGGTAATGTAAACCTCCGGGCCACAGAATCCAGGGTGCTGAAAAGTTTATCTCTGACAATCTGCCGGGCGCCGGTTAACTGATTAATCAAGGTAGATTTGCCGGCATTGGTATATCCGATAACGGCAACGGTCGGCAGGTTATGGCGTCTCCTGTATTCCCGCAGTGAGCCTCTCCGCCGTCTTAAAGTCAAGAGTTCCTTCTTTAATCTGGCTATGCGCTCTTTAATTCTTCTTCTATCTACTTCTAATTTCTTTTCACCCGGGCCGCGCGTTCCGATGCCGCCGCCCAGGCGCGAAAGAATAATGCCCTTGCCGCTCAGGCGGGGCAGGAGATAATCTAATTGCGCCAGCTCCACCTGAATCTTTCCCTCCATACTTTTGGCGCGCTGAGCAAAGATGTCCAAAATTAACTGCGTGCGGTCGATAGTCTTGATATCGATTATTTCTTCTAAATTTCTCTGTTGCGTGCTGCTTAAATCCTCGTTAAAAATAACAGCGCTTGCGCCTAAGCTCTGGGAAAGACGGGAGAACTCTTCGGCCTTGCCTTTACCGATGAAATAGGAAGGGGTTGGTTTTGCGCGCCGGCAGATGAGCTCCTTAACTACTCCTACCCCGCTTGATGATGCCAGCTCCCTCAATTCTCTTGAAGAGTCTTCGGCTGTCCAGTTATCGCGGCCTTTGATATCTACCGTAACCAGTATGGACTTTTCTTTTTTATCCTTGCCGGTTTCCCACATTTTACATCCATCTGTCATTGCGAGGAGCATAGCGACGAAGCAATCCCTTCTTGAGATTGCTTCGCTTCGCTCGCAATGACGAAGCTATCTTTTCAGCCACAAGTTCCGGCGTATCTTTGGGACCGACTTCAATCCACCTCACGCCTTTTTCCCTTTTAAACCAGGTGAGCTGTCGTTTGGCATAGCGCCTCGTATTTCTTTTCAAAAGGCTTCTTGCCTCATCTTGAGAATATTCACCATTTAAGAAACCTCTGATTTCCTTGTATCCCAATAAGGCCTTTGCCGTTATGGAAAGCCTGCGCCTGTTCAGCTTTTTTATCTCTGCCGTCAATCCCTGCCGGAACATTTTATCTACCCTTTTTTCTATCCGGGCATAAAGCTGGGCTCTTGGCCTCATCAGGCCGAATATACGCACATCATATTCATCCCTGATTCCGCGGGCCTTCTCTTTTAACTTTGAAATCGGCATATCCGTCAGTTCATATACTTCCAGCGCCCGCACAATCCGGCGCAGGTCATGCGGATGAATGCCTCCGGCTGCCTGCGCGTCTATCCCTTTTAATTTTTCATAAAGATGGGTTGGCCCATATTTTTTTGCCTGCCGATAAAATCTTCTGCGAAGCTGCAGGCTTTGGCCGGGGCCGATAAAGAGGCCGTCTAATAGAGCCCGCAGATAAAGTCCGCTGCCGCCGACTATTAAAGGCAGTTTTTCTCTTTTATGGAGAGCCTTTATTATTTTCAGGCAAGATACTGCAAAGCGCGCGGCATTATATTGCCGGCAGGGGCTGGCGATATCGATGAGATGGTGGGCAATAGCCTTCCTTTGCTTTTTCGTCGGCTTGGAGCTGGCTATATCTACCCCTTTATATACCTGCATAGAATCGCAGGAGATAATCTCGAGGTCGATCTTTTTGGCTAATTGTAAAGCAACTTCTGTCTTTCCTGCCGCAGTGGGCCCGATTAAACAAACGATTGTCTTTTTCACCCAAATATAATCTGTAATTTTGAACTTTAAATTTCAAGAAAATCGCTTCGCGATAACTATTAAGCGATTTTCGCAGTGGTATCCTATTTATACTTTCCTATACCATAAATTTAATCAGGGACAGATCTTGGTAGAATAGCCTTCGGTCTGAAGTCTCTGCCCTAATAGCTCTGCCTCTGACCTATTGCTAAATTTACCTACGCGCACATGATAGAGGCTGCTGCCGGGCAGCTCCAATATATAAGCCCGGTGGCCTGCATCGATCAATTCGCCGCGCAGTCCTTCCGCATTCTTTTTTTCAGCGAAGCAGCCCAGCTGCACCGAAAAATAAGAATTAGCGAAATGTTCTCCCTGCTGGCAAAGCTGCCCCTGCGTCCGGGCAATAGTTACCAGTTCGCTGCGCGGAAAATCGCGAATAAACTGTTCGTATTTTTTGACGGCCTGGTTAAAATCCTGCGCCAAAAAATATGAATCGGCGATACCGAGGCTCGCGTCATCGCAAAGCCGGCTTTGCGGATAGCGGCGCAAAACTATATCGAAATTTTTTCTGGCTTCATCATACTTTGACTCTTTCAAAAGGCAGACCCCCAGAAAATAATGCGCCTCGGATTTTATTTTGCCCTGACGGCGGCCTGCCAAAACCCTCCGGCACTCTCCGGCGGCCTGCGAATACGCGTCCTTCAAAATCAGGGCCTGCGCATTCTTCAGCCCTGAAGTTTGGGCAAAAAGCTCTTTGCTTAAGCAAATGAAAGCAAAAAATATAACAATAAAAAGACTAATTCTTTTTACCATCGGCCTCTCCGATTAATGTATGCGTTGTAACTTTATCTATTCTCACATTTACCAGCCGGGAAATCAAGTCCTTTTTTCCGGTAAATAAGGTAACCTTATTTGTGCGGCTCCTGCCTTTAAGCATAGTTTGTGTTCGTGCTCGGGACACGAACACTTTATCTCCCGGGCCCTCAGTCAATATCTCTATCGGCCTGCCTAAGAGCCGCCGGTTTTTCCTTAGAGAGATTCCTTCCTGCAGCCTCAGAAGCGCCTGGTTTCTTTGCCGCTTTACCTGCAGAGGCACATCATCCTTTAGCCGCGCTGCTTTTGTCCCCGGCCGGGGCGAATATTTGAAAATAAAGGCTTCGTCAAACTGTAATCTCTGCATCGCGCGAATAGTCTTTTGAAAATCGGCTTCGCTCTCGCCGGGAAAGCCCGCGATAATGTCGGAACTCAAACTGCAATGGGGAATCAGGCCGCGGAGGCAATCTACCGATTTTAAATAATCATTCAGGGTGTATCCTCTATTCATCAACTTTAATATTTTACCTGAGCCGGACTGAAGAGGCAAATGCAAATGTTCGCAAACCTTGGGCAAATCCCGCATCGCTTTAAATAAATCCTTTGAAGCATCTTTAGGGTGGCTGGTAATAAAACGGATGCGCTCTATGCCTTTTATCCTGTCCAGTTCTTCCAGAAGGCGGATAAAATCTACTTTTCCCCTTAAGCCCTTCCCATAGGAGTTGACATTTTGGCCCAGCAGTGTAACTTCCTTACAGCCCCCTTGGGTCAGGCCTTTAACCTCGCTTAGAATATGTGTTAGCGGCCGGCTTTTTTCTCTTCCCCGCACATAAGGAACGATGCAATAGGAGCAAAAATTATTACAGCCATACATAATGGAGGCAAACGCCTTTAAGCCTCCTGCAAACACACCGTCTTTGCGCAAGGGCCTCTGGAGTTTATCAACAGCCAACAACCGCTCCATCTTGTCATTGCCCGGTTTGACCGGGCAATCCAGAACGTCATTGCGAGGAGCAAAGCGACGAAGCAATCTCTCATCTCGCTTTCGTATAATTTGTTCCAACAAATCCGGAATATCGTAAATATTCGCCGGGCCGCACACCAGACTCACATGGGGAAACCGGCGAAAAATCTCATCCTGGTAACTCTGCGCCATGCAACCGATTACTCCAATAATTTTATTATTGGAGTAATCGTCCCCCCCGCTTAGATTTGCCCTTTGGGCAAATCTGGGGGGGACAGTATTCTTCCCCACCATCCCCACATTACTCCAAACGCGCTCCTCCGCCTGCCGGCGCACCGAACAGGTATTAAACAACACCACATCCGCTTCTTCAACAGACCCGGCCTGCGCATACCCCTTCTCCTGCAGCATCCCCAAAATAATCTCCGAATCCCGCACGTTCATCTGACATCCGAAGGTGCGAATGTAGATTTTTTTTGGCATATTTTTATAACCTTTTGATT
>CAZPSS010000033.1:0-9632 GCA_964589565.1 uncultured Planctomycetia bacterium | reverse complement strand
AAATGCGCTCAAAAAGGGGCCTGGCCCCTTTTTGCCTGCCTCACATATAGCTCTCTAATCGCATTGAAAGTCTGTATGTAGTCCTGGCTTTTATAATCCGGATAGGTCCAGGGTTGTGACATAAAGCTTCCCTCTTGAAAATGTAAAGTTACCTCGGCGAAAACGCCTTTAGTCAGATAAATCCGATGGGCATAATTTTTGCAGGTGGCCAAAATTAGCTTGGCCGCTGTAATATAGCCGGGGTCTAAATTAATAGTTCGGAAAGAAGACTGGCAAGAACTTAAGCTTCTTTCCAGGCGGTTGGTGTATAATTTAATTTTCGCTAATTCATCGGGATTAATCAGCCTTTGAAAACTGAAAAATTGCTTGTGAAGATCCGGGCCCATCCCCTTCTCGTAATATTTAGTCCAGATAAAAGGTATAATCGGGCTTTGAAAATCGAGGGGACCGTATTTCTTCGCCAGCCTAACCTTTGCCTTAATTAAAATACCTTCGCAGGAGGTGATTGCTCCGATAAGGAGCTTAACCGGCGAAGGTTTTTGCGCCTCAGCCATTTAAATGAGCACATAACTTACGGAACAAAGTGACGTAAGTTATAAGTGCGAATTTATCCCCCTGCTTTGTTTTCGAACCTGTCCCTGCGTCTAGATTTGCGATAGCAAATCTGCAGGGAGAAAACAAGGGGGGATTGCTTTAAGCTACATCAACTTGCCTAAAAGGCCCATAGAAAAAGCCATCACAAAAAGGGCTACTGTTTCCACAATACCTATAACAACGATATAATTACCAAAACCCTTGCCTGTTTCTCCCATTGCATCCGCCGCTGCTGCCCCTGTTTTACCTTGCATCAAAGCAGAAAGCCCCATAGCTATACCGATGCCCCACATATAAGTTCCTTTGGCGGCAACTTCGGCAAGTTTATTCATTACAATCATCCCGTAAATCGTCTGTGTTAAAGGCGCGCCAACGAATGCGATAAGCATAAAGGAAGCTGTCTTGTTCTGCGCAAAGGCCTTTTTCCAGGCCCCTACAGCCGCCATTCCGGCGTATCCTGTGCCTAATGCCGAGCCCATAGCCGCAAATGCCAATACAGCAACAACCCCCAAATCCTTAAACTGGACTAAGATACCTGACTCCATATCAACCTCCTTTAAATGAGCACATCGCTTACGGAGCGATAGCGACGTAAGTGATAAGTGCGAATTTATGCCGCTGCGTCAACGTATTGCGGCCAAATGAGCCCCCGCCGCTTTGCTATCGGGATCTCTTCCGCAGCGGTTTATACGCAAAGCCGCTCCACTTAACATCGGCATGATTGCAAAACTCAAGCACATTAAGCCTGACCCCATGCACAAGAACAGACATAGGCCCAAGCGCCACGTTAAGCAAATGCCCTATCAGCAATATGAGCGCCGCCAGCGCTGCCGCAAAAAAACTATTATATCCAACCTCCATTGCCATCGCGTTAAACGCATCCGCAACGGCGACGGTAGCCAAACCAACCGCAAAAAGACGGATATAAGAAACTACATCCGTGAAGCTGTTCACTGTATTCAGCAGCAAGCTGCCGAAACCCGCGCCAAGGCCTTTAAGGACATTTCTACATGGCTTAGTAAAAAATAGGACAAGGGCCGCGCCGGAAATCAAAAGCCATTTTCCAAAAACAGGGAAGGCATCCGCTAAAACCAACATCCTGGCCAGAAAAAAGGCGCCCCACAATATAAGCATCCAGCCGGCTTCGGCAAGGGCCGCAAAGGAAGGAAGTTTCAAAAGCGCGCGCCAGCCGTGGGCAATGCTTAAGTGAACTGCTCCGAGAAAAAGACAAAGAGCCTGGATATTCCTATCGCTGCGCAGCGCAGGGATAAGCGGTTTTACGAATTGGGGCAGCCACTCCTGGCCAAAAAAGGTGCCTGTAAGCGCGCCCCAAACCACCGTGCAGACACTGGAGATATATAAAAGAACAAAAAGCGATTTATGGCGAAGTCTCTTACCCCATTTTCTTTGAGAAAGAAAAGTAAGCGCAAGAAAAATCAAGCCGATTCCGGCATCTCCGATTAAGAGCCCGAAAAAGATAGAAAAGAATATTAAAAACCACAGGCTAATATCAATCTCGCGATATCCGGGAATCACCTCGATTAATTTAAACACCGGATTGATAATTGAAACCCAGCGGGGATTGCGTATAAGCGTAGGCACCCTGTCTCCTTCGGCGGGCTCAGTAATTACTATTCCCCACTTTTCTCCTTTGGCGGCCTGCTGCAACTTCTCTACCGCATCAAAAGGAATATATCCCCTCAAATACATAAGCGTCGCGGCGCGCCCCATCCCTCTTAACACCTGATGGAATTCCAGTTCTTCTTCAAGTATATGCCTTCTGCGCAACAATGCCTGGCGATAAGATGCGGTTTTCCCGAGAGCTTTTTTGAGCAGTTCCATTGTCTTGCTGTCTTCGGAAAGCCTTTGGCGCAGCGCCGCAAGGCCAATCTTTGGCAGGAAAACTTCTTTAAATGGAATATTTATTTCCTGCCGGGATATAACCACACAATTGGCAATACCGCCTGCGGCAGATATCCTCTTCACTATAACCTGCGAGGGCAGGCTCTTTATCTCCTTAAGAGGAATCTGATACAGTTTTATATAAACACCTTTATCTCTCAAAGAGCGGATGTCTTCAGGGTTAAAATCTCCCCATCTCTCCCATTGGCTTATTCTGTCGCTCAGGGTGAGCGAGTAATCTTTTAGTTGAGTGAGCCGATTACGCAGGTCAAGGATGTGCTTAGGGGCAAGCCTCCAATCCGGCGGCTCTTCATTCCTGGTTAATGCGGAGCTGCCGGTAAATTCCTCCTGTGATAACACTGTTAGCGCCCCGTCGATAAGCGCAATATCCTCTACAAGCCGGTCTACATCATTGTCCTTGGGCGGCCTCTGGTGTTCTACATGCACTACTCCTAAGGAGCGCAGCGCCTGTATTGTATTCGCGCTGTCTTTAGACTGCACAAGTATGGCTACTTTTTTCATCGGCACAATCATGCATCTACCCCTTGCAACACAAGCATCTCGATTTTTCTCTTTGCTGTCTTGCTGCGCCCGACGGCGTTTGCTGTCTGGTCGCCAAGATAAATCTTAATCCGGCGGATAGCTTCCCGGCTTTCGGGAATTTTCACCTTCTCAAAAAGGTTTACGCGTTGAGTGGTAATGCGTAATTCCTGCCGTAAGATCTCCATCCCTCTTTCTAACGCCTGAATCTCCTCGCGGATTGAAACCAAAAGGCGCAATTGCCCAATCGCCGCATCAATCCACAAAGGCGTAGTAAACAAATCGTATTCTGCGCGTTCAAATTCCGCATGTTTAAAAACCGGGATATCCACACCGGCGATATTTTTCGTATCGGTTAGTATCTCTTTGGGCCTGACCCAGGGGCGCAGGTCTATCGGTTCAGAAAGAAGCCCGGCCCAGATAAGCGCTGCCTCTTTTTTTGCCGCTTGAGCGCGCCTCTTCTCTATAATAATTGCCGCCTGATAGGAAATTTCAATTTGAAGCTGTTGTTTCTTCAGTTGCAATGTAGGCAAATAGCGCTCGAACTGCCTGAGCGCATCTCTCTGCCTTTTCAGCTCGCCCTTTGTAAATTTAATTTTTTCCATAAGTTATAGTTTATAGCTTACAGCTTATTTGGGCCAGTACTTCTCTATCATCGACCTTTTTATCCCTGTTTCCTCGGGACTAAAACATTCGGCCAAAATCCGCCATCCCAAATCCAGCGCCTTTTCCAAAGGAATATTGACTTCCAACGAGAGCATTTGTTTCTCAAACATCCCACCGTAACGCAAAAGTTTTTCATCCCATGCGCTCATCTGAAATCCCATTGCCCGCTTCTCCACCGTCTCGCGGTAGCCGGCAAAGAGCTGAATCATCGAATCCATTATCGTCCTGTGGTCACCGCGGGTCTTGCCGTTTACCTGCTGTTTAAGGCGGCTGAGCGAACCAAAGGGCTCGATTACCTTGTTCTTGAGATAGAATTGGCCTTCGGTAATGTAGCCGGTATTATCCGGCACCGGATGTGTAACATCATCGCCGGGCATAGTAGTGGCAGCAAGGATAGTGATGGAGCCGGCAGTATCAAAGTCAACCGCCTTTTCATATCTGGCTGCTAATTGGCTGTAGAGGTCTCCGGGATATCCACGGTTTGAGGGAACCTGTTCCATAGTAATACCTATCTCCTTTAAGGCATCGCAGAAGTTAGTCATATCGGTTAAAAGCACAAGCACCCGTTTTCCTTCCAGGGCAAAATGTTCGGCCACCGCAAGGGCTATATCCGGCACAAGAAGGCATTCCACCGTCGGGTCTGCTGCGGTGTGCATAAAAAATATCGAGCGGGATAATGAGCCATGCTCCTGCAGTGTATCGCGGAAAAACAGGTAATCATCGTACTTTAGGCCCATTCCCCCTAAAATGATAACATCTACCTCGGCCTGAATGGCAATACGGGCTAAGACTTCATTGTAGGGCTCACCTGCTATAGAAAATATGGGAAGCTTTTGCGATTCCACCAATGAATTGAATACATCGATCATCGGTATGCCGGTGCGCACCATTTTATTGGGGATGATTCTTTTGGCCGGGTTGACCGGAGGGCCGCCGATATCGCCTAAATTCTCTGAGAGGGCCGGGCCTTTATCCAAAGGCCGGCCGCTTCCGTTAAAAATGCGGCCGAGCAGATTGGCGCTTCTTGAGATGCGCATGGGATGCCCCAGGAAACGCACCTTATCGCCGGTGGATATACCGCGGCTGCCCGCAAAGACCTGCAAAGACACCCTTTTGCCGTCGAGCCGAATCACCTGCGCCAAAGATGCGCCGCGCTGAGCGCTAACCTCGGCGATATCCATATAGCCGATGCCTTCGGCCTCAACAGTAATTACATCCCCGGCAATCTGGATGATGTTCGTATAGATTTTATGCAACGGCCTCTCCCTTTATTAAATCGGTGAGCTCTTTTTCGTTTTCTTTAAACTCTTTACTCTGCCAGGCAGAGGAATTCCAGCCGCGGAATAGCTGTCTTAAGGTCTGGAAGAAATGCAGCGCCCGGGCCTTATCCTCAAATTCAAACCGCGCCTCAAGGATCCGATAGATAGAGTTGAAGATATATACCTGCCTTTCTTCCGAGGTCGACTCATCGACCCGGTCAAAGGCATTCTGCTGAAGATACACAAAATCAAAGAATTCGCCTTTGAGATAATCTATGTAATCCTCAAGCGAGGTCCCTTCTTCCCCCACCACCTTTATCATCTGGGCAACATCGTGGCTCTTGCGTAAGATTTGATGGCCTCTTGCCATCTGCTTTTCATCAATAAAGCCTTTATACTTGCTCCAGCTGATTAGGGGGTCGATGGCCGGATAGCGTCGGGCGTCGGAGCGCTCACGAGAGAGCCCGTGAAAGGCCCCCACTACCTTCAATGTCGCCTGAGTTACGGGTTCTTCAAAATTACCGCCGGCAGGGCTTACTGTGCCGCCAATGGTAACAGATGCAAACTCGCCGTCATATAACCTTACGAAGCCTGCTCTTTCATAGAACGAGGCAATGCGCGATTCAAGGTATGCCGGGAAGGCTTCTTCTCCGGGTATTTCCTCGAGCCTCCCGGACATTTCTCTCATTGCCTGCGCCCACCTGGATGTAGAATCGGCAAGCAGCAAGACATGCAGCCCCATCTGGCGATAATACTCGGCAATGGTCACTGCGGTATAGACGCTTGATTCCCGGGCGGCAACCGGCATCGAGCTTGTATTACAGATAATTACGGTACGGTCGCTTAAGGGCTTCCCCGTTCTGGGGTCGGTAAGTTTCGGAAAAGTCCTCAACGTTTCCACAATTTCTCCCGCGCGTTCTCCGCAGGCGGCAATAACCACTATATCTATCTGCGCATGCCGGCTGGTCAACTGCTGAAGCACAGTCTTGCCCGAACCAAAAGGACCGGGGACGCAATAGGTCCCGCCGCGGCAGACCGGAAACAGCGAATCAATGATGCGCATCTTGGTAACAAGGGGCTCTCCGGGTTTAAGTTTTTCAGCATAGGCCCGAATAGGCACCTTTACCGGCCAGATCTGCTGCATATAGGCCTGATGAACATTACCGTCTTCGTCCTTTAAGCGGGCAATGGCGTGTTTTAGATTATACTTACCTTCCTTAACAACGCTTACTACCTCAAGGACGCCGCGCAGATTAAAAGGCGCCATAATATAATGCTTAAAGAGCTTCTCCGGCACAAAACCCAACTTTTCTCCGGGGCGCAGCTTATCGCCCTCTTTGACTGTGGGCGTAAACTTCCATTGCATCTGGTCAGGGAGCGCCTCAAGATACGCCCCTCTCTTTAAAAAGAACCCGTATTTTTCCGCAAGGTGCGGCAGAGGATTTTGCAGTCCGTCGAATATCTGCCCTAAAAGGCCGGGGCCCAGTTCTACTGAAAGAAGCTCGCCGGTAAACTCGACCTTCTCCCCGACGTTTAAGCCGCTGGTATTCTCAAATACCTGAATCTCGGCGAGCCGGCCTCTTACGCGGATTACTTCGGACTTAAGACGCTCCTGGCCGCGGACAATATAGGCAACCTCATTCTGTATAATATGCGCAGGCATCTGCACCGTAACCATATTCCCGTTAATCTTGGTAATGTGTCCAACTCTTTTCTGGGTCATGTTAGTACCATTTTAGAGTAGTTGCCCAATTCATTGGGCTTCTTTTGCCGATGAATCGGCAACTACGCCTTGATCACTTCTTCCAGCATGCGCAAACTGTCTGCTCCGCAAGTTCTTTCCCATCGCTGGAGCATCAACAGCTTGTGCGCATATATTACCAGAAAGTCTATATCAAAATAGTGGCCCAGGCAAAGTTCATCCAGCATGCGCCACCTTTCTTCATCCAGCATCCGCTCTGCTTCCAGAATAGAGGGGTTCCTGTGCGCGCTGATGGCAATGCGGGCAATCGAGGGGTCGGTATATCCGTCGCGATGCAGGTATTTTTCGGGGTCGCGCCGCAAGCGCGCAGCGCGGATCATCACTAATGCGTTCCTTAAGGCGGTATCAAAGACGCGCCATTTCCGTAATGTAGAGAGCGCAGCATCTTCATAAAGCTCTTCGCCGCTTAATGAAACTTTCTTGAGAATGGACAAATCCCCATCGGGTATTTTTCCCTCACAGAGTTCAAGAAACCTCTCAAACGAAAAGGGGGGCTTCATTCCAAATTGAAGCATAGGTAAGCTGGATATTAAATAAATATAATATTGGGGCATTAAGTTTTCAGCAGTTTGGCAAGTTTTGGCTCTAATTGTAAGCTTAAATATTCGGCAATTGCCTTATCTGTAAAATCAAAGTGTGATTTTCCGCCGTCATAACTAATGATAAAACCGCCGGTTATCTCGCCTGAGGCCTTCAGGGCTACTCTCTTCTTAGCTTCATCTGCCAGGCTATGCAAGAGGGATCTTTCTACCTTTTCCATGTCTTTTTCCTTAAGCGATACAATTATTTCGCCTTCCTTTGCGATGCTCATCTCTTTAATAAGCGCTATGATAATCTTGCTCATTTCATCGGGGCTTAAGGCCGCGCGTACCTGCGAGACAACAAGCTTCTGAAGCATACGGTTAATTTCTTCTCTTAAAGAAAGGAGCAGGTCTCTTCCCGCCTGCCTGATGGAGGCGTCCGCGCTTTTTTCCATCTTGGCAATTTCATCTTTAGCATTATCGATAAGCTGCTGCGCCTGCTTTTCGGCTTCTTTGACAATGGCGCCGGCGCGCTGCCCGGCCCGGCCTTCTATTTCTTTTGCTTGAGCTTCGGCGGCCTTTATACCTTCCTGTTGTATCTTCTCTATCAGCCCTTTAATATCTTCTGCCATATATAGCTCCTCTATCTATTTTCTTATTTTTATAATTATACGTTATTTGCCGGATAAACACAATTTATTTCCGTCCTCCCTTGTAACCCCTCAGTTACGGATGCTAACTAAGCCCTTGCCACCCCTTGCCAGCTTATACTAAGATGTTGACATATTACGGCACAACTTCTCGGAGGTTTGCGGATTTTCTAATACCCGCGCGCACTGCAAATACCGGCCGCTATGCAGGCCGCTGGAAAGAAGGAAATGGCCCTACATTTCTGCGATTATTTTTTTTGCTGCCGCAAGCGGGTCCTGGGCCTGGGTAATGGGCCGGCCCACCACAAGATAATCGGCTCCGGCCAAAACCGCTTCTTTGGCTCCCATTGTCCTTCGCTGGTCGTCTTTCATCGGCCCCACGGTCCTTATCCCAGGGGTAACGATAATAAAGTCCCGGCCCAGGTTCTGCCGGAGCATGCCTATCTCTTGGGGCGAGGCAATAACTCCGTCGAGACCTGTGCTCTTGGCCATCTGCGCCAGACACAATACCTCCTCGTTTACGCTGGCAGACAAACCTATCTCCTCCAGTCCGCCCTTATCAAGGCTGGTCAGAATAGTTACGCCCAATATCTTTGTATCGGCGCCGCAGCGCCGGCGCGCCTGATCTGCTGACTGCAGCATCCGGCTGCCTCCGAGGGTGTGCACAGTAAGCATCATTGGATTATAACGGCAGGCCGCCTCTACTGCGTGGCTGACGGTATTGGGGATATCGTGAAACTTTAAATCCAAAAAAGCGCCTGACCCCTTTTGCTGAATCAATTGCAAAATCTTGGGGCCGGCGGCGGTAAAGAGCTGACTGCCGACCTTAAAGATTTTAACCGCCGATGCAAGCTTATCGATTAGCGCTTCGGCGTTCTTTAAATCATCGACATCCAAGGCAACGATTAGTTTACTCATAAATTACCCCGTCATTGCGAGCGAAGCGAAGCAATCTCTCTTTTTGAGATTGCTTCGTCGCCACTTTGTGGCTCCTCGCAATGACTTTGGGTCCTGCGAGCGAACCGACCATGCTTTTAATATTCCCGATTCTGTTTTCTTTTAAGTATTTCTTTATTCCGGCGAGGATTTCCAAACTGGCGCCGGGATTGACGAAATTGGCCGTGCCCACAGCTACGGCGCTGGCCCCGCAGATAATGAACTCCAGGGCATCCTGGGCATTCATAATCCCGCCCATCCCGATTAAGGGAATTTTTACCGCTTTAAATACCTCTCTTACCATCCACAAGGCCTGAGGCTTTATCGCCGGCCCGCTTAATCCTCCTCTAACATTGCCTAATTTTGGCTTCTTTGTCTTAACATCCACGGCCATTCCAAAAAAAGTATTCACTAAAGATAAGATATCGCTTCCCCCTTCCTGCGCAGCCCGGGCAACTTCGGTAATATCAGTTACATTAGGAGAAAGTTTGGTAATCACGGGCAATTTAGTCGTTTCCTTCACAGCTTTTACTATCCTGTAGGCGGCCCCGGCATCCTGGGCAATCAGACCTTTGTCGGATAAATTCGGGCAGGAGATATTTAATTCTAAAGCGCAAACTCCCTTAATCCGGTTTAAAGTTGCGGAAATTTGCGCAAATTGCGCGGGCGTGTCTGCGGCAATACTTACGATTATCGGAA
Source organism: uncultured Planctomycetia bacterium (assembly GCA_964589565.1). Lineage (GTDB taxonomy): Bacteria > Omnitrophota > Gorgyraeia > JAFGHF01 > JAFGHF01 > CAZPSS01. Next base: position 103 of record CAZPSS010000033.1, on the reverse strand, counting down.
TGCCTATTTTTCTAAGATAGGGAAGTTTTTCGCAAACGAAAACTTCAAGGCCCGGATTTTCCAGCCCGATAGCGTTAAGCATCCCCTGATAAGTCTCGGCAAT
>CAZPSS010000032.1:0-9648 GCA_964589565.1 uncultured Planctomycetia bacterium | reverse complement strand
CCTTCGGCGGCTCGCAATGACAAAATAAAAAGTGCCCAATTATCTTGACATTACTTTTTGCAACTGATGCTTGACACAACAAGCTAACAGGATTATAATCTTTAAATAGGAAGGAGTTGGCTTATGCCTCAGATACCTAACAACAAGAAAGACAGTGAAATACAAAAACTTAGCCCTGAAGAAAAGAGAAAGTTTTCTAATATGGTCAAATTTTTAAGCCGGGCCTTTGTACAAACCCAGACCTTTGGTATGGAACATCCTCTGAGCAAACAGCCGATTGAGCAATGTTTTACCCTTTTGAGTACTCTGATTCAGGAAAAAAGCAGTATCGCCCTTTACATCGCAGAAAAGAAACTAAGATACGGCCAGGCTATTTTAGAAGAGAAGAATCCGGTGGTAGATAGATTGATACTTTTATTTACCAGCGTGCAGTTGGTAAGTTTAAAGTTTGAAAAAGAATTTAGCCGGGAGGACTTCTTGAAACTCCTGAGTATATTTGCGGTAGCGCCTAAGGACATCATAGCCGCCGGAGGGATAGAGAAATTAGTTAAAGAAAAAGGGGTCGGCCATTTGCAACTTAATCCCATTAAATATGAACTAATTGGAATGGATGAAAAGATAGTCTCTGAAGAAGCCATCTTAGCCGAAGAAACACTGAAAGCACTGGAGAAACAGTTACTCGAGAAGCAAACTGCACCCAAACTACAAGAAAAAGAAGAAGAAACAAAAAAATCTGAATTGTTATCTTTAATAGATAAATCTCTAAAAGAAGAGACAGAACAGTCTCTTTTTGTAGAGAAACTTACAGAAAACCCACTGGAGATAGTTAATTTAATTATTGAGGCAATTCGTATGGTAAATAGAGTCGGCGGAGAAAACGCCAAGATGATCCTCTCTTCTATAGTCAATAAGATTGCCCTTATTGGCGAGGACATTTATAGATGTTTATCAGAAGGCAAAGAAGATACCAGCGCAAAACAAACCTATAGAGCAGCGGGAATATTAGGAAAAGAACTGACTAAACAGATAAAGGATATCCAAGTCGCACCCGACTTAAACAATATAGTCAAAGAAATGACTAACATATTAACCGTGGTCCTTGACCAAATAGAAGCGCAAAAGATATTTACCATATTCTTCAAGAAGGAGCCGACTTTAAAAAGTAAAGTCAAACTTTTGAAAAAGATAATGCAGCGGGAAAAATCCTCCCCGGAATTTGGATTAATGATGAAAAAACTGCTTGTTTTAAAAGGGATGACGGAAGAAGAAGTTAAAGACCTGATTGATAAAAAAGAAGTGGTGTTAGAAGAAGCGAAAGAAGAAAAAGAATCTATTTTTACTCAAGACCTGACTTCTATGCTACAAAAGATAAAAGACGGGCAAATAGGTATTGAGGATGCTGTTGCGAAGTTAAAAGAGGTTTTAAGAAAGAACTCGGCTAAATTGTGACATTCAATAAACATTTCATCAAATCAAATCCCTTTTCATAACCGGGGAAGGCATTTCCCTCCAGGACATAGGCGTTTTTAAGGTCCTGAGAAAATATAATATCTATCCCGGCGAAATTCAGCCCCAGCAGCGCCGCTGCCTTTTTTGCCAGGCTTTTCAGTTGCGTTATTTTCTGCTTAGGAAGGGCCTTTAAAATTTTATTCCTTCTGTCGATCCTGCCGCCTTGCGACCAGTTTGTCACGCAAAACTCAGCCGGAGAAGACTTGCCATACAAATAGACCACTTTGCCGAAAATAACATATACCCTAAAATCAAACCTTCTTTTCTTAAAAATTGCCGGAGCTATCGCCTCTTCACAGATAAACCCTCTTTTAAGAAGTATGTTGAGCAATATTTCCTTTTCTTTAACCCTGGCAAAGGGCCAGTTATATTCGTATGCCCTGCTGATAACTTTACCTTTGCGCAAAAGGAAATTGGAAACTACTCCCTCTCTATCAACGTAAGTAATGCCTTTACCCAATGCCCCAAACCTGGGCTTGATGTATAAATTTACGCCTTTTTTTAACAATTTTTGGATATCGGCAAAGGAAGAGGCCGAAAATGTGCGGGGTGCGGGAATATCTCCTTTTCGCAGCAAAGCCTTACTGGCCTTTTTATCTCTATCTAAGAAGCAGGCCTGCGGTGAATTTAAATATTTTATCCTTTTGCCCTTGTAATATTCAGCTATTGCCCTTTCAACTTTCTTAAAGAAAATCTTAAATTCCCGGCCGAATTTTTCATCGCCGTAGATTCTATCATCCGGATAAACCTCAATGTTGCGGTTCCAGTATTTATAAGGGAAAAAAGGCACTACTAATATTCCTGGAGCTTCTATTTGCGGGACTTTGCCCGAGAGCAGCTGGGCATAGTTTATCACCTTTAGTTCAATTCTCCCCTTACTCTCGAGTTTTTTGGCATATTGGACAAACTTTATAAGAGAAGGATTGGTTTTTATTCTATTTATCTTCTCATCGCCTATGACTAATAAAACCTTTTTCATCTGGGGTCAATTAACGCCTTGTTTAAATAAAGAGGCAATCTATCTAAAGAAACCGAGGCGAGCTTCAATAAAATAGGCAAGACCTGGCGGCTATAGCGGGCAGCGCTGGATATAGGCGCCAGCCCCGGATAGCCAAAAATGCCGATATGGGTAATGCCGTCAACTTCATAACTTGGCCTGTCAATTAAAGTTGGGCGGCAGGTCTCGATGGGGCTGGGGTAATCTACAGAAAGGTCTAAGATTATCCCCCCTTTGTTTAGAAGAGTGAGCATATCTTTAGTAATCAGATACTTTTTATTGTCTCTTTTTTCTTTGGGCCAGCAAATGCCATTAACCACTATATCCCGATGCCTTAAAAAATGCCTGATGTACCTGTATTCCGATTTGCGCAAAATCTTAAGCCTGGCCCTCAGGCTAAATGCTATTCTTAAGCTGCCGGAGGCTATTGAGCCGTAACCCAACATTAAAACATTGCAATCGCCAGGTGACTTTTTGGCCAGATGAAAAGCCATAAGCATTCCCTGCTCCCCGGCGAGCTCGCAACAGCTGATTAGCCTCTCCCCGGCCCTGTTTTTTATCATCTCCATAGCGATGGCTCTGCTTCCGGCCTTTTTTAAGAACCTCGCATATTGAGGATATTGCTCGGCATGCAGCATACAAAACAAAAGGTTATTGCGCAGAAGCCTGAATTCCGCGGGTATGGGGGGCTTCAATTTTACCACAATAGGCTTTCTAAACAACTCTTTTCTCCCGGCAGTAACTCTTGCCCCTGCGCTTTCATATTCGCTGTCAAGAATAAAGATTCCTGCTCCCAATCCTTTTCCGTAAAGACACGATGCCCTTCATCAACCAGCCTTTTTACCTCACGAGGCAAAAGTATGGGTCTTATTTCTTTTCCGTGTGCAGCAATCTCTTTAATTATCGCAATTTCCATAACTACCTCCGCATTTACCAATTAATCTTACAATCGGCTCGTAACGCCTGAATCGTTTTCTAACTGCGCTATATTATAACGCCAAACACGAGAATTTGCAAGAGCTTACAAAGATGTTATTTACATTTTGCTTAAAGTAATTTATAATAGACCTATGCAATACGACCGTTTTCAGAAAGAGGCGATTGATTATATCAATCAAGGCTACTCCGTAATCGTTTCCGCTCCTACCGGCAGCGGTAAAACTGTTATCGCCGAACATGTTATCACTGAATGTCTTAAGAAAGACGAAGGAGTAGTCTATACCGCTCCGATAAAAGCGCTTTCCAATCAAAAATACCGCGATTTTCAAGGGCAATACGGAGATAAAATCGGTATCTTAACGGGGGATGTCTCTATTAATCCGCGCGCGCCTGTGCTAATTATGACCACAGAAATCTTTCGTAATAAGGCATTGGAAGAACCTGAAAGCCTGAGACAATACCACTGGATAATCTTTGACGAGGTGCATTATATTGACAATGAGGAGCGCGGCACCATCTGGGAAGAATCAATTATGTTTCTCCCCGCCCACATGAAGATGCTCTGCCTATCCGCCACAGTGCCCAATGTCAACGAACTATCCCGCTGGATTGAATCGGTGCATAAGACGGATTTTAAGCAGGTGATTGAGACGCATAGGCCGGTGCCTTTGCATTTTTTCTTTCAATGTCAAAATGAGATTCTGGATAAACTTAACGAATTACAGCAAAAAGGATATAAAGAAAGAATAAGCTACAGTTATCGGGGCAAGCAGCGCTTTGCCCACACATTTCTTAAACCGAATCGCCTCTCCATGCTCCTGAATTATCTCCAGGAAAAAGAGGCTTTGCCCTGTATCTATTTTGCCTTTGGCCGGCGCCGCTGTGAAGATTTGGCTTTTGAATTGTATTCCTTTAATTTTTTAAGCATTGAGGAGCAAAATCAGATTAGCCTTATGTATGACGCGCTTTGTGAGCGCTTTAGTTTAAAGCAGGAGAAAAGCGCCCAAAGGCTCGCTCCTTTAATTAGACGGGGCATCGCCTACCATCACGCGGGGATGCTGCCCACATTAAAAGAAGTAATCGAGCGTCTTTTTACATCCAGGCTCTTAAAGGTAATCTTTACCACCGAAACCTTTGCCCTGGGGATTAATATGCCGGCGCGCACTGTGGTCTTTGATGAAATGCGTAAATTCTACGGCCGCTATCACCGCAACTTAAAAACGCGCGATTTTTATCAAATGGCCGGCCGCGCCGGACGGCGCGGTATGGATAAAGAAGGCTTCGTCTATTGCCGCATTAACCCCCGCAGGATTCAATATGAAGAGGTAAAACGCATTCTTTACGCAAGGCCGGAAAGCATTTTTAGTAAGTTTAATTCTTCTTATGCTACGCTCCTGCACCTCTACGCAAAACATCAAGAGAATCTTTACGAGCTATATCCGCTTTCACTGCACTACTTCCAGCAAAAGACCCGCCGCAGAGAAGGAGCGCTGAAGATGCTGCGCTCCAAGGTAAACCTGCTTAAAGAATTGGATTATATCCGGGAGAAACAATTAAGCGCAAAAGGAAGCTTTGCGGCAGCGATTTACGGATATGAGCTGCCTTTAGCAGAGATTTATGCGCAAGGTATCCTTGAACACTTAAACCCTGTAGAGCTGGGAATTTTGACCTGCGCCCTGGTTTATGAACCGCGCAAACGCGACCGCGCCCCAAGAATTACCCGCAATGTGCGCCGTTTAAAAGAGTTCACCGACCAAAGCACTAAAACTATCCACCGGTTAGAGCGGAAATACCATATCTTTCCTAAATCCAAAGAGTATTTCTATCACCTGTCGCAAGTTACGGAAGCATGGCTGGGAGGAATATCTTTTTCCAAACTAATGCAATATGCGGATGTGGACGAAGGGCAGCTGGTGCGTTACTTCCGGATGGCAGTGCAGATTTTGCGCGAAATTCAACACGCGCCTGTCTTTTCGGACGTGCTTAAAGAAAAGGTAAAAAAGCTGGTGCCTATCTTTAACCGCGATATCATTGATGCGGAGAAACAGCTGCGGATGAAGTAAACTTTTTCAAGGTTTTGAGCAATTCCCTGGATGAGGCAGGAGGAATGATTCTATCGCCCAGGAGAATTTCCTTGGCATCAACCGGACCGCCGTAATAACTGCGGTTTGCCTCTTTATCCGGCATAATTACCGCGCCTTTTAAGGCCACGCCGGCAAAGAAACCTTTACTGCGCGAATAGGAAAAAATGCCTGCTTTAAGTAAAAGGTCGGTATCGGCAGAAATGCTTCTTCCTACCGGCCCCGCTGCGATTGCGGCATCAGCGCCTAAGGTAAACTTATCCTTAAGAAGCCCCTCTAAACCTCTTTTGTTCATAATCACTAAAATCAAATCAATGGCCTGGGCGCCGAACTGAAGGCCAAAACTGCCTCCGCCGATAGTAAAAAATGCCGGCGGTTTCCACTGCCCGCTTTCGGGATTATGGGCAAGCACAATCCCCCTGCCGTAGCGGGCGCCCACAAAAAATCCCCCTTTAAGGACATAGGGAAAGACTGCCACTGCCGCGCATTTGGATAAAAGCTCTGTGGGAATACCTTTATCAGGCATCTGTATAATTTCATTCAGGACCTCATCGCAATTTTGAATCCTTGTTTCTAATTTCTCCGGCTCATCGGCATAAAGATTAGCGCAGGCAAAAAATGCCGGAGTTAGAACCAGAATAAAGGCCAAACGCAAGTATCTCATTTTTTCAGCCTCCTTTTTTTAGCGCTTGATATATTTTAATCGACATGGTAGAATTGGACTATGGTCTGGTTTATTCTTATTGCGGGCTTTGCGCTCATAACCTATTGCCTGGTATTATTGGCTGCTCCGAAACTTGTGCGCAAAATGATAGGTTTTTTCTCCATCGGCAGCCGGCTTTACCTGACGGGGTTGATACGTTTAGCTTTAGGTATAATGCTTTTGCTTTCAGCAGCGCAGGCAAAGTGTTGGGGATATGTAGTAGGTATAGGGCTTCTCTCGTCTGCTTCCGGCCTTTCCCTTTTCTTTTTTGCGCGCCGGCGTTCGAAGAAATTACTTTCACGCCTGCAAAACCAATCAAATTTTACCTTACGCCTTTTTGTCCTGCTCGCTTTGATTATATGGGCTGTTCTAATTTATTGTTTTCTTCCGGTGAGTCTTCAGCCTCTTCCTCACTAATTTTCGGTTTTAAAAATCGGCTAAAAGGGGAGCCTTCTTTCTTCTCTTCAGGTTTAGGTTCCTCCGGCTTAGGCCGCTGCTTCGGTTGTTCTTCTTTAGGTTTCTCCGGCTCTGGCTGCTCTTGGGGCTTTTCCGGCTTCAATTCTTCTTTGCGTTCTTCGATTTTCGGCTCTTCGGGCTTCTTATTTCTTTGCTCCAGGGCAGTTATTTCATCCTGCTTGGCATGCAAGTCCTTTTCCGCTTGAGTGTATTTGGCTTTGAGCTCTTCATAAAGTTTGTCTTTTACCGCAAGTTCTTTCTGTAAGTTTTCGGCGGTTTCTTTAGACAGGCGCAAATCCTGCCGGAGCTTATTTTCTGCGGCCGCAGCTTCTTTGAGCTTTACCTGTTCCTGCTCAATCTCGTCTTTTAAATTATCCATTTCTGCCGTATGTTCGCTCAAATCTTCCTTCTGTCTCCCTAAATGCTGAAAAAGCAAAAATACAATTGTCAAAACTGCTCCTGCCATTACTATTGCCAGGATTAAAGGTAACATAATTTCTCCTCAGTAAAGGTTTACTGTAGTTGCCCAATTTATTGGGCAAAGCATCGGATTTGCTTGATAAATCAAGCAACTACAACTTAGCGCCACTATTAAACAACTCCTGCGCCTGGGCAACAGAAGCGTTTTCGTGAACGATGTGGCGAATCGCCTGAATCATTGCCACAGAATTATCCGATTGCCAGATGTTTCTGCCCATATCTACGCCTACCGCCCCCTGCCGCACTCCATCATATGCAAGCTGCAGGGCATCCAGCTCTGTTTTCAATTTGGGCCCGCCGGCAATAACCAGGGGAACGGGCGAGCTCTTTACTACCTTCTCAAAGTCATCGCAATAATAGGTTTTAATGAGTTGCGCGCCGAGTTCTGCGGCAATGCGGCAGGATAAAGAAAGATAGCGGGCATCGCGCCTGGCTAACTCCTTACCCACGGCAGTAACCGCTAATACCGGCATCCCGTAATCCTGGGCCTCGTTAACCAAACTGGCCAGGCCCAATAGAGTCTGGTGCTCATATTTGGCTCCTACATAAATAGAAAGGGCAACGGCCGATACATTGAGGCGGAGCGCCTCTTTGAGGGAAGTGGTGATTGCTTCTTTTGACAAGTCCTCTCCTATTATACTGTTGCCGCCGGAAACCCGCAGGATAATCGGCGGTGAATTTTGCGCGTCTATACAATTGCGCAATATGCCCCTGGTAAGCATTATTGCGTCGGCGTAAGGCAAAAGAGGCTTAACTGTCTCTCCGGGTTTTTCTAATTTAGTCACCGCTCCCAGAAAATATCCGTGGTCCATAGCCAGCCACACTGCCCGGCCACTCTCGGGTTTTATCAATTTTGCCAGCCGATTTTTCATTCCCCAGTCCATGTTTAGCCTCCTCAATGAGCGCATAACTTACGGAATGCGAAGCATGACGTAAGTTATGTGCGAATTGAAACATTCTTACTATACACTGTGCGATATTTTTGCGGGTTAATAATCACTTTCAACGACTCGCCCGCTTCGGCAACGAGCTGAAAACCCTCCTGAATCCTTTCCATTCCAAACCTGTGCGTAATCATCTCCTTGGCGGTGATTTTATGCTTACTAAGCAGATTAAGCGCTTCCAAATGCTCCTTCGGAGTTGCCGCATAAGAAGAAGTCAGGGTTATTTCATTACGCCAGAAAACCTCATTTATAGAAAGCGGGATTGTTACACCTTCATCTGTGGCGGCAAAGAAAAGCACGCATCCCCCAGGCTCTACTGATTGTAAGGCCGCGATATTGGCGGTTTTTGCGCCGGTGGCCACAATTACCAAGTCTGCCGCCTTTCCCTGGTTTAACCGGCGAAAACGTTTGGGCACATCTTCTTCCTGCGCGTTGAGCGTCGCTACCGCTCCAAACCGCTTTGCCTGCTTTAAGCGGTAATCAACTATATCGCAAGCCGCGACAAAAGAAGCCCCGCCGATCCTTGCTAACTGAATATGCAACATTCCCGATATACCGCATCCTATAACTAACACACTCCTGCCCTTCAACATCCCGGCCAATCTCTGCCCGCGCAAACAGCAGGCCAGGGGCTCGATAAAAGTCGCTTCTTCGTAAGATAAATCGTCCGGCAAAGGATAAACCCCGCCCAATTCCACATTAAGCGCCGGAAGGCGCAGGAATTCGGCAAACCCGCCGGGGTCAAAATGGGTTTTGCGCAAGGTCTCGCACGTAGTCTCGTGCCCCTTTAAACAGTCAGGGCACCTGCCGCAGGGCACATGATGAGATGCCGAGACCCTCTGCCCCTTTTTATATTGTGTTAGCCCCTTTCCCACTTCCTCTATCTCACCGGCAATCTCGTGGCCCAAAACCAGAGGAGTCCTGCCGCGCCTGTACCATTGCAGCACATCTGTGCCGCAGATACCGCAGGCCCGAACGCGAATCAAAAGCTCCCCGGGGCCGATTTTCGGGGCGGGCCTCTCTTCTAAGCGAATGTCATCATTGCTATAATAAGTTGCTATGCGCATCATAAATACCTCCTTAATATATCAATGTCCACATAGTTCTCAATCAAATCCTTGATTATTGCGGTCTTCTTTGAATCCTCAGGCCTTATTTTCACTTTCAAATTATGGATGCTGGAAGCAACGCTATAAGTATCGCCTTCTGCCAATAAAAGCGGAATCTCTGCCCTTTTTACCAAATCCACAATGCCCTTGCGAGGCCTGATGCCTCCGCTTAAAACAATGCCCGCTATGCGCAGGCCGGACTTTGCCTTATCCCTCTGAAAACCTACTACGGCTAAAATTAAGTCTTCTCTGTCTCCGGGGGTTATAATCAGGCACCTGTCCGAGAAATAATTTAAGGCGTTGTGAGGAGCCATTGCCCCTACCAGAATTTTATCCACGTTTGTCTCCAGGTTCCCGGCGCAAGTCAAAAGTTTAAAATTTAGTTCTTCCAAGACCTGCCTAATGGTGGGTTCGGACAACAGCTCTTTAT
>CAZPSS010000031.1:2730-9712 GCA_964589565.1 uncultured Planctomycetia bacterium | reverse complement strand
AGTCTCTGCGGCGAGAAGAAAGAGGATTCATGTATTTTTGGCAACATCAAAAATACATATGAAGTACAAGCTTAAAAAAGCTAAAGAGGAAATCCTGCGCCAGGCTTTGAAGTCTGTAAGATATGCCAGAACGCTTGTTGAGGATGTGGAGTTTTCTCCGGAGGATGCCTCGCGCACAGAAAAGGAGTTTCTGTTTAAAGTAGTGCAAGCGGCAATAGGGGCGGGCGCCGCCACGATTAACATCCCCGATACCGTCGGCTATGCTATACCGGAAGAATTCGCCCGGTTAATTAGAGAAATAAAAGAAAATGTTCCTAATATTGACAGGGTAGTCTTAAGTGTCCATTGCCATAATGACTTAGGGTTGGCTGTAGCTAATTCCTTAGCTGCTATAGCCAGTGACGCAGGACAGGTGGAGTGCACCATTAACGGCCTGGGTGAGCGCGCGGGCAATGCCTCTTTGGAAGAGATAGTAATGGCGTTGCGCACAAGGGCCGACTTTTTAGGAAAATCCAGCGGCATTAAGACCGAAGAAATTTATAAGACCTCAAGGCTGGTAAGCAAACTAACCGGCATTGTGGTGCAGCCCAATAAAGCTATCGTCGGCCAGAATGCCTTTCGCCACGAAGCCGGCATTCATCAAGACGGGATACTAAAAAGACGGACTACTTATGAGATTATGCGTTCTAAGGATATCGGCCTGGAGGAAACGGCCGCTACATTGGTCCTGGGCAAGCATTCCGGGCGGGCCGCTTTTTCGCAGCGCTTGAGAAAATTAGGCTTTCATTTGTCTTCTTCCCAGATTGATAAACTTTTTTTTGAGCGCTTCAAGAAACTCGCCGATAAGAAAAAAGAGATTTTTGACGAAGATTTGATTGCCATTGTCGAAGAGGAGATTTCCTTGACTCCAAAGGTCTGGCAATTGGATAGCCTGGAAGTCAAGAGCGGCAACAAAATTGTTCCTACGGCAGCCATTAAATTGAAATCCAGAGGAAAAATATTTACCAAGGTTTCTTCCGGAGACGGCCCGGTAGATGCCTGCTATAAAGCTATCGATAAGATTACCGGAATTAAGGGCAGGCTCCTGGATTATTCTATTCAGGCAGTGACCAGAGGAAAGGATGCTTTGGGTGAAGTTCACTTAAGGATAAAAGCGAAGGGAAAAGAAATTTCCGGCCGCTCATCCAGCACCGACATTATTGAGGCTTCCGCTAAGGCTTACCTGGACGCGATAAATAAGTTATTGTACAGAAAGTAGCAAGTAGAGAGAAAAAACTTTAGTTTTATAACTGAGAATTTTTGAAAATTGCCCGTTTGGGCTTTTGTTATATTAGAAAGGCGCTTATAAAAACTATGTCAAAGAGATACGGCTTAATAGGTTTTCCGGTTAAACACAGCTATTCGGCAATGATGCACAATGCCGCATTTAAGGAACTGGGTGTAGATGCCCGCTACGAATTATTTGAAGTAAAGGCCGGAGAATTAGAGGGAGAATTTAACAGGCTGCTCAAGGCAGGTGTCTGCGGATTCAATATAACCATTCCTTATAAAGAAGAAATTATCAAATTTTTAGATGAAATAGATCCTGAAGCAGTTCTTGCCGGAGCAGTGAATACAATAAAGGTAAATGAAGATAAGGCCGCAAAAGGGTTTAACACCGACGGAGAGGGATTTATTGCGCATCTTACCAAAATAGCGGGTTTTAATCCGCAGGGCAAAAAGATATCTATCTTAGGCGCAGGAGGAGCAGCCAGGGCAGTTTCGGCCGGGCTGGCTAAAAATGGAGCGAGAAGCATTTCTTTGTTTGATGTTGCCCGGGATAAAGCCGGAGACTTAGCGAATAAATTAGAAGCGAATTTTTCTGGCTGCGACATCTGCCTTGTTTCTGAGGCAAATGCTTTACTGCAGGCTCAGCCTGACCTTTTAATCAATGCTACGCCTCTGGGGATGCATAAAGAGGATGAGTTAGCTTTTGATTCACAGCTTTTTCATCGAAAATTGGTTGTTTATGACTTGATTTATAACCCCGCGCAAACTCTTCTGTTAAGTGAAGCCAGAAGAAAAGGCTGTATCGGTTTTAATGGCCTGGGTATGCTTTTATATCAAGGGGTATTATCTTTTAAGACTTGGCTGGATGTAGAGCCGCCGGTTGAGGTAATGGAGCAGGCCTTAAGAGAGGCCTTGGCAAAATAATGTCAAATTACCCAATGACTAATGACTAATGAATGACAAATTATTCGGATTTAGTCATTTGTCATTTAACACGAATAATTAACTGAGAGTAATGGAAGATACAATCTTGAAGCTATTTCTATTCTGTTTCGGCGCGATAATAGGCAGTTTCTTAAATGTGTGTATATACAGGTTGCCTCGTAAGGAATCAATTATTCACCCTGGTTCACATTGTCCTCATTGCAAAAACAGCATTGCCTGGTATGATAACATTCCCTTTTTTAGCTACATTATACTTAAGGGGCGCTGTCGTAATTGTGGTACTGGGTTTTCTTTCCGCTACTTTGTAGTAGAGTTGCTTACGGCGATATTATTCGTTGTTCTGTTTGAGCGTTTTGGATTATCCGGGAATTTTTTCACATTTATTCTATTTTGCTGTGCCTTGATTGTCGCTACTTTTGTCGATTTAGATCATCGAATTATACCTGATGAGGTATCAGTAGGTATTTTGATCGTTGGACTGGCAATAAATTTTGCAAGAAGCTTACCTCTTCTTTATAAATTTCCCAACTTGCCGATAGTTGATTCTTTTATAGGAGCTATTTTTGGTAGCGGACTCACATATATAACTGCAATCATTTTCAACTTTATCTTATTTGTAGTGCTCAGGAAAATTTATAGGATATTCGGCAGGGAATTCTATCTTATGAGAGAATTTAAGGGTGAGGAAGAAGAGGCAAGTTGCATGGGCGGGGGAGACGTAAGCTTAATGGCAATGATTGGCGCTTTTTTGGGCTGGAGGCTTACGTTGCTTACTTTCTTTATTGCCCCTTTCCTCGGGGCTGGCGTGGGTATCTATATTTTGCTCCGAAAGAAAAGTCATCTCATTCCCTATGGCCCATTTTTATCTTCCGGGGCCTTTGTGGCGCTTATGTGGGGAGATAATATTATTCGCTGGATAACCATTTTGATCGGAGGCTAAAATGCTAAGATTTTTAACTGCGGGTGAGTCGCACGGTAAGTGCCTGTTGGGCATCCTGGAAGGATTGCCCGCGGGCTTGAAGATAGACAAAAAGGAAATTGATAAGCAATTGGCCCGCCGGCAGAAAGGATATGGCCGCAGCGCGAGAATGAAAATCGAAAAAGATAAGATTGAGATCCTTTCGGGTTTAAGGAAGGGCAAAACCATCGGCTCTCCCTTAGCCTTGTTGATTAAAAATAAGGACTTCAAAATCGATGCCTTGCCTTCTATTGACTGTCCTCGGCCGGGCCATGCGGACCTGGCCGGCGCTCTAAAATACAATACCAAAGATATAAGAGATATTCTGGAAAGGGCCAGCGCCCGGGAGACAGCGGTGCGCGTGGGTATAGGCGCAATATGTAGAAACCTGTTGCAGGAATTTAAGATTGAAATTATCAGCCATGTTACCGCAATCGGTAAGGTTTGCGCCCGGACGGAAAAGTTGTCCTTTAACCAGATTCGTCAAAAGGCGGATGAGTCCTGCCTGATGTGTGTGGACAAAGTTGCCGAGGCGAAGATGATTACCGAGATAGATAAGGCCAAAAAGGTGGGAGATTCTTTAGGGGGCGTCTTTGAGCTTATTGCCGTCAACCTGCCTGCGGGTTTGGGAAGCTCTGTCCATTGGCAGAGGCGCCTGGACGCAAGACTTTCTGCTTCGCTGATGTCTATCCCTGCTGTTAAGGCAGTGGAGATAGGCGCCGGTTTTCCTGGCGCCTCCTGCAGAGGTTCGCAAATTCACGACGCAATATTCTACTCATCCGGCCGGGGTTTTTTTAGAAGGACGAATTTCGCCGGAGGTTTAGAGGGCGGAATGACCAACGGCGAAGCTTTGCTTTTGCGTTGCGCAATGAAACCCATTGCTACTCTAAGGCGGCCTTTACCCAGTGTAAACATCAAAAGCAAGCGCTCAGTTTGCGCAGCTGTGCAAAGGGCCGATGTTTGTGCGGTGGCCGCCGCGGGAGTAATCGGCGAAGCAATGGTTGCTTTTTGTTTAGTCGAAGCCTTGTTAGAGAAATTTGGCGGAGATTCTCTTATAGAAACAAAAAGGAACTATCAAGGATATGTTAAACAAGTAAAAAATTTCTAACGAACCAACGAAAAGATGAATATAGTAATAGTGGGATTTATGGGGACGGGAAAAACTGCGGCAGCAAAGTTGCTTGCAAAGGAATCGCAGATGAAATACATTTCTACCGACGAAGTTATTGAAGACAGAGAGCGCCGGTCAATAAACGAAATTTTCAAAAAGAGCGGTGAGCCGTATTTTCGCAGGGTGGAAAAGGAAGTAGTTGGAAAAATAGCGCAACTGAACAGTTTTGTCATCGATGCCGGCGGCGGGGTAGTCTTAGATAAGGAAAATATTGAAAATTTAAAGAGAAACGGCAAAATTGTTTGTCTTGGCGCAACGCCTGATGTGATTTTAGAGAGAACAAAGAGATATCACCACCGCCCTTTGTTAAATACAGAAAACCCGAAAGCAAAAATTGAGGAGTTGTTAAAATTCAGAGCGCCCTTCTACGCACAAGCCGACTTCTGTATTGATACGACAAATTTGAACATTGAGGAAGTTACGCAGGAGATTAGAAATAGAATAGAGAATAGAGAGTAGAGAGATTTACTGCACTATGAAAATTTTGGACAGAGAAGATAAAGTTGAAGTCTTTTCGCTTACAGATAAGGACTATCCGACAAATCTAAGATATATTTATGACCCGCCTTCCACGTTTTATGTAAAAGGAAAGATTCTCCCCGAAGACAATGTTGCCATAGCAATTGTCGGTTCGCGCCGGGCGACTTACTATGGCCTGAAAAATGCGCAGAGTCTAAGCTTCGAATTAGCGGCAAAAGGTATTACTATAATCAGCGGCTTGGCCCGCGGTATTGATAGCGCAGCGCATCGAGGCGCTTTAGAGGCAAAAGGCCGCACTATAGCCGTCTTGGGCAGCGGGTTAAATATAATTTATCCCCGGGAAAATAAAAAGCTGGCAGAGAAAATTTCGCAAAACGGCGCGGTTGTCTCGGAATTTCCTTTAGATACTGCGCCTCATCCGCATAATTTTCCCCGCCGGAACCGTATCATCAGCGGTCTTTCTTTGGGTGTGGTGGTAATAGAGGCAGCTAAAAAAAGCGGTGCGTTGATTACCGCCAACTGCGCGTTGGAACAGGGGCGGGAGGTATTTGCTCTTCCTGGAAAGGTCGATTCTTTTACCTCTTGCGGCACACACAGTTTAATTAAAGAAGGCGCAAAACTGGTAGGATCGGTTGAAGATATCATTGAAGAGTTGGAGCCGTTAAAGTTTTGCCGGGCTGCGCAGACGAAGAGTGAAGGCAAAGCAGGAATTGAACCGAACTTGCCGCAGGAGGAGAGGCAGGTTTATTCCTGCTTATCTTCTGAACCTGTGCACCTCGATGAGCTCGTGCAGAAGGTGGACATTTCATACGGCAAATTGCTCACAAGCCTTTTGAAATTAGAATATAAAAAGCTAATTAAAGAGCTGCCGGGGAAAATATTTGTGAAAAGTTAAAAGGATAAAAGATGGCTAAGGCGTTAGTGATAGTGGAGTCGCCGGCGAAGGCAAAGACGATAAACAAGTTTCTGGGGCCGGACTTTGTGGTGCAGGCCTCGGGCGGACATATAATGGATTTGCCTAAGAGGAAAATGGGTGTGGATGTAGATAATGGCTTCCTTCCTAACTATGTGGTTATTCCGGCGCGCAAAAAAATAATTAACCAGATTAAGAAAGAGGCAAAAAAGGCGCAGGGGATTTATCTTGCCGCCGACCCCGATAGGGAAGGCGAGGCCATCTGCTGGCATTTGCAGCAAAACCTGAAAGGCAAGGATGTCCAAATCTACAGGGTCAGTTTTTACGAGATAACCGAGCGGGCAGTGAAAGAGGCCTTTGCCCACCCCGGCTCTATCGATATGCACAAGGTCCAAGCCCAGCAGGCCCGCCGGATTTTAGATAGACTGGTAGGATACAACTTAAGCCCCTTACTTTGGAAAAAGATAAGTCGCGGGCTTTCTGCAGGAAGGGTGCAATCCGTGGCGCTTAGGCTTATTGTGGAGAGAGAAAGGGCAATAGGGCATTTCATTCCTCAGGAATATTGGGAAGTGGAAGCGGAGCTTAAAAAGAAAGCGCCGGCGAAAAGCTTTGCCGCTAAACTGGACAAAATTGCCGGGAAGAAACCCGAGCTCCAAAATAAAGAACAGGCCGATAAGATATTGGAGCAGCTGCGCAAAGAAAAATTTAAAGTTTTAGCTGTTGAAGAAAAGGAGAAAAAAAGAAATCCTCAAGGCCCTTATACGACCAGCAAATTGCAGCAGGACTCCTTTAATCAACTTCATTTTCACGCCGCAAAAACTATGCGCATTGCTCAAGGCTTATACGAAGGCCTGGAAATCGGAAGCGCCGGAAGCGCAGGGTTAATTACTTATATGCGCACAGACTCGGTGAGGGTTTCGCTTGAGGCCCAACAGGCCTGCCGGGATTATATCAGCCGCAGCTTTGGCAAAGAATGTCTGCCCGCAAAGCCTCCTCAATACAAATCTAAAAAGACCGCTCAAGGCGCTCATGAGGCCATTCGCCCCACTTTGCCTTTAAGGGAGCCCCAGACGATTAAAGAATACTTAAACAGCGAGCAATATAAATTATACACTTTAATCTGGAATAAGTTTTTGGCCAGCCAGATGAAACCGGCCCTTTATGCGGTTACTACAGTATTGATAACTGCAGGCGAAGTGCCCGAAGGGTGCAAAGTGCCCGAAGGGTGCAAAGTGCCCGAAGGGTG
>CAZPSS010000031.1:0-2630 GCA_964589565.1 uncultured Planctomycetia bacterium | reverse complement strand
AAGTGCCCGAAGGGTGCAAAGTGCCCGAAGGGTGCAAAGTGCCCGAAGGGTGCGATTGCTTATTTAAGGCAATAGGCTCTATTCTAAAGTTTGCCGGCTTCCTGAAGGTATTTGGCCCATCGGAGGAAAAACAGGCTTTGCCTGCTTTGGATAAGGGTGAAGAGCTTGACCTTGTGAACTTGAATTCTGATCAGCATTTTACGCAAGCGCCTCCGAGATTCTCTGATGCCTCCCTGGTAAAGACGCTTGAAGAAAAAGGAATCGGCCGTCCCAGCACCTATGCCCCCACGATTTCAACTATAATTTTACGGGATTATGTGCGCAGGGACAAAAGTTATTTTTTTCCCACCGAATTAGGTTTTACCGTAACCGATATACTGACTAAAAATTTCCCCAGAATTTTAGATCTTAAATTTACCGCTACCCTTGAGGAGGAATTGGATGAAATTGAGGAAGGAAAGCTTGACTGGGTCGAGGTAGTAAAATTATTTTATGAGCCTTTTGTTAAGGAGCTGACAATTGCTCGGAAGAAGGTTAAAAAGGAGGTTATTCCCACTAAAGAGATTTGCGAACTTTGCGGCCGGCTAATGGTATTGAAGTGGGGAAGACACGGGCGTTTCTTGAGTTGTTCCGGATTCCCGGAATGCAAAAATGCGCGCAGTCTAACCACCGATATAAAGTGTCCCCGGGAAGGATGTAATGGTTTGCTGATGCAAAGGCGTACAAAATGGGGCCGGTCTTTCTACGGCTGTTCAAATTATCCTGACTGTAAATATGTGGCTGATAAGCTACCTGAGGCAAAAACAAAGTAGGGCGTAGGTAGATGGATAGATATATCAGTAAGTTTTTGACCTATTTAGAAATAGAGAAGAACGCCTCAAGCCATACTTTGCTTAATTATCAGATAGATTTAAAGCAGTTGCGTGATTTTTTGCAAGATAAGGATGCGCTAAAACTGGATCGTTTGGATATCCGCAAACACTTGGCCTCTCTCAAAGCCAGAAATTTAAGAAAGCGAACTGTAGCCAGAAAGGTATCAAGCTTTCGCTCTTTTTTTAAATTTTTATTGCGCGAGGGCTATATTAAGGCCAATCCTGTTGCGGGAATCTCTTCGCCAAAACTGGAAAAAAGACTACCCATATTTTTAGATGTGGATAAGGTTACAAGGCTGGTAGAGTGTCCCGAAAAGAAGACCCTTCTGGGATTGAGAGACCGGGCAATATTGGAAACATTATACAGCACCGGAATGCGCGTCAGCGAATTAGTAGGTTTAAATATCGGCCGCGTTGATTTTATCGGCGGTATAGTTAAGGTTTTCGGCAAGGGCAGGAAAGAGCGCCTTATCCCCATAGGAGATAGAGCGCTGCGGGCGATAAGGGATTATCTTGCCATGGAGACTTCAAAAAAGGAAGACACACGAGCCCCGTTCCAAAATACTGAGTATTTTGGAACGGGGCGGGCTCTATTCTTAAATAAAAATAATAAACGGCTAACCGACCGGGGCATTCAAAGTATGGTCAATAAATATATTCAAAGAGCTTCCTTGAAAGAAAAAATATCTCCCCATACTCTTCGGCATTCCTTTGCCACGCATTTATTAGACAGAGGCGCAGACTTAAGAAGTGTTCAGGAATTGCTGGGACACGCGAGCCTTTCTACTACTCAGATTTATACCCATATAACTACGGAGCATTTAAAATCCGTGTATAATAAGGCACACCCCCGCGCATAATTTAGTTCACGGTTCACAGTTCACGGTTCACAGTTCACAGATGAAAGCAAAATTGTCATTGCGAACCCCGCAGGGGTGAAGCAATCTCAAAGCAAGAGATTGCTTCGTCGGCCTTTGGCCTCCTCGCAATGACGGCAAAAGGCATAATTTGATGTTGATATTTTACGATATAATCTATATCCTATTTACCCTGTGTTATTTGCCGTTTTTTCTAATCAGGAGGAAATATCATCGCGGCATTCTGATGCGGCTGGGATTTTTTCCTCAAAGCGCAATTAATAAGCTCAAGGGCCGAAAGGTTATCTGGTTACATGCAGTAAGTGTGGGCGAAGTTCAAGCCGTAGATACTTTGGTTAAAGACTTGAAGCAGCGCTACCCGGATTTTCTTCTGGTAATTTCTACCGTAACCAAAACCGGCAACTTGATTGCCCGGAAGCTAATCGAGCCGCAAGGCCTGGTTATTTACTCTCCCTTGGATATAGGTTTTATAGTTAGAAAAGTAATCGGTTTAATAAATCCTCAAGCTTTCATTATCACTGAGACCGAAATCTGGCCCAATCTTATAACTAATCTAACAAAAAAAGCTACTGCGGCTATTTTGATAAACGGAAGAATATCGCTTGCCTCATTTAAAGGATATAAGACTATCCGCCCATTTTTAAAAGGGGTCCTGAGCAGGTTTAGTCTTTTCTGTATGCAGACAAAAGAGGATGCGCAAAGGATTATTGAACTGGGAGCGGATAAGAATAGAGTTAAAATTACGGGAAATATGAAGTTTGATATTCAGAAGACAGAAAACAGAGGACAGAAGACAGATTTAGGATTATCTGAAGCAGAAAAGCTTTTCATTGCTGGAAGTACACATCCGGGTGAAGAGAAAATGAAAGCTTGAGGATTT